>NZ_LKHP01000005.1 GCF_001440545.1 Caloramator mitchellensis | reverse complement strand
TAGAACGATTGGTTCATGCCCATTGCCTGTTCGATACATCCATATGTAGGATTTTGTGGTTGCTTCTCGCCCTGGCTCATTTATAACTTCAAGCTCTGTTTCATCTGCGTGCAATACATCATGATTTACAAGCATACTTTGAAGATATTTATACATTGGGCTTAACCAATTTTGAGCAGCACTGATAATCTAATTAGACATGTTCTGCCTATTAATTGGTAATCCATAACGTTTATATTCTTGTTCTTGTCTATATAGTGGTATTGCATCTACATATTTTTTAGTCATTATATCTGCTATCAATGATGCGGAAGCAATACTTCCTTTGATTACTGGTTTAGGTGTAGGAGCTGTAATCATTGGAACAGTGATTCCTTCTCTTTCGCAATTACGACATGAATATATCATTGAATGTGTTTCTTTTACAATGATTTGAGCTGGTATCACTTCAAGTTCCCTTCGGATTTCAGGGCGCACCTCATGAAGGGTATTGCCACACTCAGGGCATACCTGTTCCTCTTTAGATAGCTTGTATTCCACAACCTGCTTGGTAAGTTTGGAAAAATCTTTTTCTCTCTTGCCCTTTTGCTTTTTGGGCTTTGATTTAGATTCTTCTATAGCTACATCATCAAGCTTAGGTTCAATATTTATCGGTTGCCGTTCAGCTTCAGCCTCATTAAATATTGGAAGTGATATTTGACCATCTATATTCTGTTCACTTGATTTGCCAAAGAGTTTTTGCTTGCTAAGCCTTTTTCTAAATGCTTGATGTAAAATATAAATACAAATAGTTGAAGAAAAGAAATACAAATAAAAAATGGAAAAAGTCATTGTCAACATCCCAAAAATAAACTACCCTTTAGTTGAGAGGCTAAAGGGGGTAGAAAGGAATGTTAACAATGACTCAAGTTAAGAATATCAAAAAAATGTATTACAGTAAAGGGAAAAAAGTAAATGAGATTGCAAAAATTACTGGACATAATTACAGAACAGTAATGAAATATCTTGAGAAAGACGATTTTAACCTGAATATAGGTAAAAAAGAAGGAGACAAAAGAGGTCGTCCTAAAAAGATTGAATCAGTAATACCAATAATTAATAGATGGTTAGAGATGGATAAGACTGCTCCAGTTAAACAAAGGCACACTGCTAAAAGAATTTATACAAGATTAAAAGAAGAATATGGAGAACTTCTTAATGTAGGTTACAGAACAATTGCAGATTATGTTGCAAAGAAGAAGAAAGAAATTTACAAGGATGAAGAAGGATATATCCCTCTTGAACATCCTAAAGGTGAAGCACAAGTTGATTTTGGCCAGGCGGTGTTTTATGAAAAAGGAAGACAAATTGAAGGACATTATTTAAACATGACTTTCCCATACAGCAATGGTGGTTACACTCAGGTTTTTAAGGGAGAAAATCAAGAATGCCTTTTAGAAGGGATGAAAAGGATATTCGAATACATAGGTCATGTTCCATACAAAATATGGTTTGACAATCTTTCGGCTGCAGTAATATTCGGGAAAAGTCGAGAGAGAAATCTGGTTGAACAATTTGAAAGATTTGCTCTACACTATGGATTCGAAGCTAATTTTTGCAATCCTAATAGTGGACACGAAAAGGGGAATGTTGAAAATAAAGTAGGATACCATAGAAGAAATTTTTTTGTTCCTATTCCACATTTTGAAAATATTGATGAATACAATAAGGAATTGCTGAAGCTTTCGGACATTGATATGAAAAGAGAGCATTATAGAAAGGGAGAAATGATTTTAAAGCTCCTTGATGAAGAAAAAGAATATATGTTTAAGATTCCTGAAAAGGAATTTGAGGTAGGAAGAATAAAAACCATAATAACTGACAAGTATGGGAAAGCAGAGTTTGAAACTAATCTTTATTCAACATCACCAGTTTATTCAGGCGTAGAAGTCGTTGTGAAAGCTAAAGCTGACAAAGTAATAATAATGAATAAGGACTTTAAAACGATAGTAACTCACGAAAGAATTTATGATAAGTATAAAGAATCGATGAAGTGGTATCCTTACCTTGAAGCTCTATCAAGAAGACCTAAAGCAATAAAATATACAAAGTTTTTCAACGAGTTACCCGAGGTTTGGAAGGACTATATAGATAGTCAAGATTATGAAGGGAAAAAGCGAAGTATTAAAGCACTTATGAAAATGATAGAAGGAGATGAACATTTAGGAATAATAAATGCAACAAGAGCAATAGAAGAGACCTTAAATAATGGTGTTAAAGACATAGACAGTATTATTGCAACTTACTATCGTATTAAAAACGTGGGGAATGTTGCAATAAATGAAATAAATCTTAACGACAATATCCCAAAGATTAAAGAATATCAAACAGATATCAATGTATATGATAGCCTGTGTAATAGGCAGGTGTATGCAATATGAACGAAGCGATAGTAGATAAAATAAGAAATTACTGCAAAGAACTTAAGCTTGGGACAAATATTGTTAGAAGCATAGGGATTATACAAGCGGATAGTCATGAAGAATTTCTTGCTAAAGTGCTTGAAATAGAAATAAAGCATAGAGAAACTACAAGAAAAAATAGATATTTAAAACAAGCAGGATTTGATGTTATTAAGACCTTTGAAAACTATAAATTTGACCATATTGAAATACCAATTAATTTAACAATAGATGCACTCAAAAGTGCAGAATTTGTGAAAAAGAAAGAGAATTTAATACTATATGGACCAGTAGGCACAGGCAAAACACATCTTGCAGTAGCAGTTGGAGTTGCTGCCTGTATGAACAATATGAAGGTTAAGTTCTTCAGAACAGCTGCACTTGTTAATGAACTAATAGATGCAAAAAATAATGGGACATTGAAAAAATTATTAAAACAAATAGAGCAGGTAGACCTATTGATATGCGATGAATGGGGCTATATACCAATTGACATTGAAGGAGCTAAACTATTATACCAGGTTATAGCAGGATGCTATGAGAAAAAAAGCATAATATTAACTACAAACCTTGAATTTAGTAAATGGAATAGCATCTTTTTCGATGAAAAGCTAACAAATGCAATACTTGACAGGATGGTTCATCATAGTCATTTGCTAATGTTTGAAGGGCCAAGCTGGAGGTTCCAAAATTCATTAATGAAATGCAATTAATTTACAATTATGGTAATGCGGATATTGCAAAGATTTTTTTCAAAAGTTTGTATTTTATTATTACAAAACACATGATATTATTACAATAATAAAAACAACAGGATTAACTGAAGAAGAAATTGAAGGTGTAAGAAAAGAAATGAAAAACAAAGCTAATTAATCAGATGTTTACGCTCAATGTTTAACAATTTTTGGAGGCGCATATGAACCATCATAGAGCAGTTGCAGTTTATATTTTAAATTCAAAAAATCAGATACTACTTTTATTTCACAAAAAACTGAAATCTTTCCTTCCACCTGGTGGGCATGTTGAAGAGGGGGAGCTAATTCATGCTGCTGCAGAGAGAGAGGCAATGGAAGAAGCTGGGGTTGAAATAGAATTTATAAACGTTTTTGAGGATTTTTCTGATGAAAGGGCAAATTCGCTGCCAGTTCCGTTTACTGTTCAGCTTGAAAAGGTTGGAGACCATTATCATGAGGATTTTGTATATATTGCAAGAGCCAAAAATGATACTATAAAGGATGTAGAAAACCATGGAGATATTGGATGGTTTGATATAGATAAAGCAGTTGAGCTTGAACTGTTTGATAATGTTAGAAAGCAGCTTTTATATATAAAGGATAATGTAATTAAGAGGTAGATGATACCTCTTTTATTTTTAGTAAAATTTATCCACTGCAATACCTATTGTATAAAGTTTATTAAATTGTTTCCGATATTAAAAGTAGGATACATAGGGGGAGATGATTAAATGGAAATCCAGAATATTAATAGAGGGAATTTAAATTCATCTGAGGTGCAGCCCATTAAAGTTGAAAAACAGCAGATAGAGAATCAGGCTAAGGAAAAGGAGCCAAAAGAAAAATTTAATAGAAAAGATATAGAAAAAGCTGTTGAAAAGGCAAACGAATATTTGTCTAATACTACTCATCTTAAATTTGAAATACATGAAAAAACAAACGATGTAATGATTAAGATTATAAACGATAAAACTGGGGAAATTTTGAAAGAAATACCTCCAAAGAAGATAATAGATATGATAGCAAGTATGATGGAAGTGTTTGGCATATTCGTAGATGAAAAGCGTTAGGGGGAAGGAAGATGCCTATTAATCCTATAACACTTGATAAACTTGAACCCCTTACGATTAAGCAGATTGAAACTAAAATAGTAGACAGAATAGTTCACGAAGCAAAGAATGCCGAATCAAAGCAGGACAACAGCAAAAATGAGCAAAACTTTAGCCACGAAAGGCAGCAAAAGGCTGCAGAACAATTTTCGGCTTATTTGAACAGGTATAATATTAAATTAGAATATAAAATATTAAAGGGTAGGGTAAAAATTAAATTGAAGGACGAAAAGGGCAATGTGATATTGGACACTGAAGTTGGAGATGTTGAAAAAATACTGAACTCGTTAAATAATATAACAGGAAAAATAATTGATATAAGAGGGTGATACTTTGACTTACGCAAACGCATTAAACGCATATCAACAAAATAGCATAAATACAGCATCTAAAGAAAAACTATTATTAATGTTATACGATGGACTCGTAAAATTTATTAAGCTTGGTATAGTTGGAATCGAAGAGAAGGATATTAAAAAATCACATGAAAACCTTATAAAGGCTCAAAATATAATACTTGAATTTATGGCAACTTTGAATATGGAACTTGGGGGAGAGATGGCAAAATCCCTTATGCTATTATATGATTATATGTATAGAAGATTAGTTGAGGCAAATGCAAAAAAGGATGTAGAGATTGCAAAAGAAATATTGGAATTTGCAGAGGAGCTAAAGACAACATTTGAGGAGGCATACAAAATAGCCAAGAAGTAGGTGTTAGTATGTTTGATGAAATAATTGAATTGTATAATAAGCAGCTTGAAAAGTATAAAGAAATTTATACTCTTCTTAGTATTTTTGAAGGTGAAGAGGAGATAGATATCGATAAATATAATGAACAACTGCAGAACATTTCATTTGACCTCGAGGTGATAGATAAGGCAAACCAAAGGGTAGAACAGCTAAAGGAAATCTATATTCTAAAGAAAAATATAACTGACTTTACAAAAAATGAAATAGAGAGAATTGAGGACGCAGAAAAGTTCAAACTATTTAACGATATAATAAAGGAGATTGCAGAAGTAATAAAAAACACTAAAAAACTTCAGGATAAGATTATAACTAAGCTAAATAAGCAACTAAGTTCTTTTTCAAATCTACTAAAAGAAAACGAGTATGCAAAGAAGATGGCTGAAGGATATGTAAATATTAGTAAAAGCAATAATATTATAGATGTCAAAAAATAGTCCTTGAGATAGGGACTATTTTTTTTACCATAAATTTATTATCAAAAATTTTACAAAAAATATTTAAATGTGTCACATTTTATTGTAAAATATATAATAAAACAAAAAGTATTTATCGAAAAATTTAATTTCATGTTAAATTATAGTAAAATTTTGTTGACACATGGAATACCCTGTAATAAATTAGTATTAGAATATTTTTAAGGAGATGTTGGTGATGCCTTCTGGAATAGATAATATCAGTATGGAAATGCTTAAAAAAGCTCTTGACGCCTCATCGGCAAGAAACAGAGTTATATCACACAATATTGCAAATATCAACACAAAAGGATATAAGGCCTTCAGAGTTGTTTTTGAAGACAAATTAAAGCAGGCAGTTAGTGGAGAAAGTTTACCGCTTAAAACCACAAATAGTAAACATCTAAATGATGGAACTAGTCTTGAAAATTTGAATTATGAAATTAAAAAGGATAACACAACTTCAATGAGAACTGACGGAAACAATGTTGACATCGATAATGAAATGACAAATCTAGCAGCAAATGCTATTCTTTATAACTCTCTCGTATCACAGGCAAATTCGAGGTTTGCTATGAGAAGATATGTAATAAGTGAAGGGAGAAGGTAATGAATGAATAATCTGTTTAATGCATTTAGAATAAGCGCAAGCGGAATGTCAGCAGAAAGGCTAAGGATGGAGGTTATCGCTGATAATATTGCTAACGCTGAAACGACAAGAACTTCTTCGGGTGGACCATATGTTAGAAAGGTTGTTTCGTTTGAAGAAAATTTAGTTAGAGCCATAGATAATAATAAAGTGACAGAAAAACTAAAGGGAGTTAAGGTCTCAGCTGTTTCAAAGGACCCAAGCCCTCTTAAGAAGGTATATGACCCATCACACCCAGATGCCGACAAAGATGGATATGTCTTAATGCCCAATGTAAATATTTTAAACGAAATGGTTGATTTAATAACTGCATCGAGAGCATTTGAAGCAAATGTTACAGCATTGAATGTCTCAAAACAAATGGCAATGAAGGCCCTTGAAATAGGAAGGTAGTGATATAGGTGGAAGTAAATGCAATAGCAACGAATATGTTTAACAATGTCCATAAAACTAACTCTGTTCAAAATAATACGCTTAATTTTGAAAATTTTCTTAAAGATGCTTTGGATAAAGTTAACGAAAAGCAAATAGAAGCCGAAAAGGCAACTATGGATTTAGTAACAGGTCAGGCTCAGGATATTCACCAGGTTATGATTACTACAGAAGAAGCAAGGCTTACGCTTGAACTTGCAGTCCAGATAAGAAATAAATTAGTCGATGCTTATCAAGAATTAATGAGAATGCAAATATAGTTGACCTGTGAAGGAGTGCTATAAATGGACAAAATAAAGCAAATTTTAAATAGTTTATTAGAAAAATGGAAGAATGCCACGAAGGGAAGAAAAATAGCAATAATCTCTCTTTTTACTTTTTTATTAGCTGCAATAATAATTTCAACAACATATTTAACTAGGGTTAAATATGGGGTTTTGTTTTCAAACCTTCAACCGCAGGATTCCAACGCAATAATAAGTAAACTTAAGGAGCAGAAAATTTCATACAAAATACAAGGAGATTCAATTCTCGTTCCAGAAAGCCAAGTGGATGAATTAAGATTAACTGTCCTTGAAAACGGTTATTTTCCATCATCAGGACAAGGTTGGAGTTTGTTTGACCAGAGCAAATTTGGGGTAACTGACACTGAAGCTAAGGTTATGTATCAAAGGGCGCTTCAGGATGAGTTGGCAAGGACTATTGAGAGCTTTGAAGAGGTTGAAAAGGCAAGGGTGCACCTTGTTTTGCCTGATGAGACTATATTTGCAAGGGAAAGTGAAAAGGCAAGTGCATCCGTAACTTTAAAGCTTAAGGGGACTAATACGCTGACCCCTGAAAAGGTAAAAGCGATTGTTGCTCTAATTTCAGGTTCTATTAAGAATCTTCCAAAGGAAAATGTTGAAGTAATTGATAGCAACATGAACCTTTTATCAGAAGGTTTATTTGACGATACCTTAACAGGAACATCTTCAGCCCTAAAACAGAGAGAGATTGAAAAACAATTTGAAGGACAGCTTCAAAAGGATGTTTTAGACATGCTTGAATCTGTTTTTGGTAGGAATAAGGTTACTGTTAAGATAAATGCTGACATGGATTTCGATTCAAAGACAATCACAACCATATCATACGACAAAGATGCTGTAATTAGAAGTCAACACAAGATTAAAGAATCAACTTCGGATTCAGCAGGAACAGGGACCGGCTCTAGTCCTATTGATAACAATATGAGCAATACAGTTGGCTCAAGCGGGAATCAGTCTTCAAACTCATCTAAGGAAGAAGAACTTACAAATTATGAAATTGGACAAACAGAAGAAAAGGTGTTAAAGGCTCCTGGAGAAGTTAAGAGATTGACAGTTTCTGTTGTAATAGATGGAACTTTAAATGATGCCGAGAAAACAACAATAAAAAATATAGTTGCAGCAGCTACAGGATATGACGAACAAAGAGGCGACCAGATAAATATTGAAGCATTGGCATTTAATAATGAGGATAAATTAAAAGCCCAGCAGGAAATAGAAGCGCTACAAAAGCAAATAGAACAACAGCAAAAGATTAAAATGTATGCTTATATTGGAGCAGCTGCTTTAGCATTTTTAACATTCTTAATTTTAATGTTAAGACGAAGAAGAAGAAATAAAGAAGAAGCAGAATTAGTTGCACAAACACCTCAGGGAATTGACGTTGTAATCTCAGATGTTTTACCAAAGCAGCCTGCATCATATGAACCGCTTTTATCAGATTCAGATGAAGAAATGGACCTTGAAAAGGAAATTAGAAATTATGCAGCTAAGAAACCAGAACAAGTAGTTGAACTTATTAAGACATGGTTAGCTGAGGATGAGAGGTGATTGCTATGCCAAAGGATTCAAGTAAACTATCGGGAGTTCAAAAGGCTGCAATACTGTTTATTAGCCTTGGCCCTGAGGCCTCAGCACCTATTTTAAAGAAACTTCCCGAAACAGAAATACAAAAGATAACTTTTGAAATTGCGAATATGCCAAAAGTTAAGAGAGAGATTAAGGAAGAAGTATTAAAGGAATTTGTAAATTTGAATAAAGCTAAGGATTATATAATAGAAGGTGGATTTGAATACGCAAAAACTCTTCTTGCAAAGGCTCTTGGAACACAAAAGGCAATTGAGATAATTGATAAGGTTTCTGAAATTACTCAGCAGTATAGACCTTTTGGTATTGCTAGAAAGGCCGATGCAAGTCAGCTATTAAATGTAATAATTAATGAACATCCACAAACTATTTCATTGATACTTTGTTATTTACAGCCAGATAAGGCAGCACAAATTCTATCAGGTCTTCCTGAGGATTTACAAGCAGATGTAGCCAAAAGAATTGCTACAATGAGCAACACCTCACCGATGTTTATAGAAGAAGTTGAAGATATACTTGAAAAGAAACTATCAAATGTAATTAGGCCAGACTTTCAACAAATTGGTGGTGTTCAAACTCTTGTTGAAATTATTAATAATGTTGATAGAGGAACAGAAAAATCAATACTTGATGAGCTTGATAGAGAACAACCAGAGCTTGCAGAAAAAATCAGGGAAAGCATGTTTGTATTCGAAGACATCATTACGCTCGACAATGCTTCTATACAGCGCATACTAAGAGAAGTAGACCAGAAGGATTTAGCACTTGCTCTAAAGGGTGCCTCAGAAGAAGTTCAAAATATTATATTCAACAATATGTCAAAGCGTGCAGCACAATCTTTAAAGGAAGATTTAGAATTCATGGGACCTGTAAGACTTATGGATGTTGAAAAGGCACAGCAGGGCATTGTTGCGGTTATAAGAAGACTTGATGAAGCAGGAGAAATAATAGTATCAAGAGGTGGAGACGATGCAATCATACTCTAAAGTAATAAAATACACAAACATAAATGGTGATGCGATAATTACTCCGCCCCAGATTGAAATCAATAATAAAAGTATTCCAGGTATTATGGCTAATGAAACTAATGAAGAAGAAATGAACACTTCGATAATTAATGAGGCAATTGAAAGAGCTGATTTTATAATAGAAGAGGCAAGAACAAAAGCAGAAAAAATGCTTAAGGATGCTGAAATCAAACTACAGGAAGTTTATAAAAACTCAACAGAAAAGGGATATAATGACGGATTTATGCAGGGCTATCAAGAGGGATATAAAAAAGGAATGGAAGAAGTTACTATTCAAACTGAAGAAATGAAAAAAAATGCCGAAAACTATATTAAGATGGCAAAAGATGAAGTTGCTAATTATATTGCAGAAAAGAAAAAGGAGATTATTGCTATTTCAGTAGATATTGCAAAACAAATTATAAAATCAGAGCTTTCGATTAATGCAGATGCCATCTTTAATATTGCAAGGGAAGTAATATCGAAATCAATGGATAAGAGCCAAATATTAGTCAAGGTGAATCCAAAGGATTACAGTCTATTAAAAAGACGTAAGGAGGAACTGGAAATTTTTGTTGAAAATCCAAATGACTTGATATTATTAGCAGATTCATCGATAGAAGAAGGCAATATTTATGCTGAAACTCCATCAGGGTTTGTTGATGGAAGAATTGATACTCAGCTTGATATGATTCTTCAAAATTTGTTAAGGAATGATTACGATGCTAGAAATTGATTTTAATAAGTTAAGAGATGCTATGGTAGGTTTAGATTCGATAAAATTAACTGGTAAAGTCAAAAAAGTTGTTGGATTGACAATTGAAGTAGAAGGTATTAGAGCGTTTGTTGGAGAAGTTTGCAAAATATATGTTGGTCTAAATAAATTTATTTACTCTGAAGTTGTTGGATTTAAGGATAAAGGGGTATTGCTTATGCCCCTTGGAGATTTAACTGGAGTCGCACCTGGCTGTCAGGTTGAGGCTACTGGTAAAACTTTGAATGTTAAAGTTGGTCAGGAGTTACTTGGAAAAGTGTTAGATGGACTTGGAAATCCAATGAATGGCGAAAAGTTTAGAACAGAAACTGAGTATAAGCTTGACAACGACCCTCCAAACCCGCTTACAAGAAAAAGAATAGATACGATAATGTCGACAGGAATTAGGGCAATAGATGGTTTTTTGACAGTCGGAGTTGGACAAAGAGTTGGCATATTTGCAGGCAGTGGAGTTGGAAAAAGCACACTTTTAGGAATGATAGCAAGATACAGCGATGCAGATGTTAATGTTATAGGTCTAATCGGTGAAAGAGGAAGGGAAGTTAGAGAATTTATTGAGCAAGACTTGGGAGAAGAAGGTTTGAAAAAATCAGTTGTTGTAGTTGCAACATCAGACCAGCCACCTCTGTTAAGGCTTAAAGGTGCCTTTACCGCAACTGCAATTGCAGAATATTTCAGGGACCAGGGGCTCAATGTAATGCTTATGATGGACTCGGTTACCCGTTTTGCAATGGCTCAAAGAGAAGTTGGCTTAACGATAGGGGAACCCCCTGCAACTAAAGGATATACTCCTTCTGTATTTGCAATGCTACCAAGGCTTATGGAAAGGTCAGGAAATTCAGATAAGGGAACTATAACAGCATTTTATACAGTTCTTGTAGATGGTGATGATTTAAATGAGCCGATAGCCGACGCTGCAAGAGGTATACTAGATGGTCATATAGTTCTTTCTAGAAAACTAGCAAGTAAAAATCATTTTCCGGCCATTGACGTTTTAGGAAGTATATCAAGATTGATGCCACAAATAGCTGATGAAAAACTAAAACAAAAGGCATCAGAGTTAAGAGATATACTTGCAACCTACAAGGATGCAGAGGATTTGATAAATATAGGAGCCTATCAAAAAGGTTCCAATCCCAAAATAGACAGGGCAATACAACTTATTGATAAAGTGAATTCATTTCTAAGGCAGGGAATGACTGAACACAACGATTTTAAATCAACCTATGAGAGGATTATAAGCATAGGTTAGAAGGTGATTAAATGGAGAAATTTAAATTTAAGCTTCAAAATGTATTGGATTATAGAAGCGATGTGGAAGAAAGAATAAAAAGGGAATTTGCTGCTGCACTTCAAAATTATATACAGCAAGAAAAAATACTCAATGAACTAATTAATACAAAGGATCAAAATTTGTTCAAACCTAAGAATTTTAAAACAGTTGTAGAGTATCAGAATTATACAAGATTTATGGAATTTCTTGAACAAAGAATAGAATCCCAAAGAGAAAATATTAACAGGGCAAAAGAAAAACTAAATAAAAAAAGGGAAGAACTCATAAAGGCAACTAAGGACAAAGGCATAATTGAAAAACTTAAAGAAAAGGCATATGATGAATTTTTGTTTGAGGAAGGCAAAAAAGAGCAAAAGTTAAATGACGACTATGCTCTTTATAGCTATATAAGACACGAAAGGGGGTGAAGTTATGAAGGTTGATGCAATCAATTCATTGAAGGTTGAATTTAAGCCAGGAAACAAGAATAATAAAAAGACAAGTCTAAATTTTGATGATTTGTTAAATAAGGTTTCTACAAAAGAGGTTCCAACAAACTCAAGTAGCAGCATTAAAGTTGAAAACCAACATAATCAGCAGGATATAGCCAATCCAACAGAGTTTGAAGATAATTCTGATGATGTTGAACTTGTTAAAGATGTAATTGCAAAACTAGAAAAACTAATTGAAAAGTTGACAAATGATACTGAGTTTAGCAAGGATTTAAAAGAGCCTCAGGAGAATATAGAGCCTTTTTTAAACCAGATTATTGCTTTTGTGAATAGTCTGAATCAATACATTATTAATAGCAAAGTGGAATCAACTGATAAAGTTAATACAGAAAACTCACTTGTTAATATAGTAAATATAAGGGACATTAATATTAAACTTTTAGGTTTATTAATGAATACAGAAAAAGTTGAAAATTATAATCAAACTGAAAATCTAAAGGAAATAAATGAACTTCTCGATGGAATCTTAGGCTCTGATAAAGTTGATAAAAATCAATTTATAACAGTCTTACAGAAAATTGTTGAAAATAATTATAAAAATGAGCCTGTAAAGATGAGCATACCAAATGATGAGATAATTGAAAAACCTGAAATGCAAAATGACGATTCATCAGTTAGTGAAATTAAAAAAGAAAATTTGCGTTCTGGTGATGATAATTTAACAAAAACAATCTCAGATAAAGCTGCAGTAAACATTGCTGTAGAAAAGAGGAGCAATGATGATAAGGCCGTTCAAAATGAAGCACAGGTTGATGAAGATATAAGCTTCAATAATGCAAATGTTGAACTTAAATCGATAAAAACTAACACTAATGAAGTGAATAAGAATGACTTAAGAGCTGAAATTGAAAGAATTATCACACCACAAAAGACAAATGAGATAATTCAAATAGCCGTTGAAAGATTTAGAAGCTTAAGACTTCCTGAAATAACAGAACTTAGAGTAAAACTAAATCCTGAGGATTTAGGAGAAATAACTGTTAAGGTAGTTCTTGAAAAGGGAGAGGTTAAGGGCAATATACTCGTTGATAAAAGAGAAGTCGCAGCAGCACTTCAGAGCCAGATTGAGAACTTAAAGCAGGAGTTAAGAAACAACAATGTTACTGTAACTAATGTTACTATTAACCTTAACAATGATAATTTAAACGAAAGAAATGGACATGGATTTAAACAACAAAATGGACAAAATAAAAATTATAGTGAGCAGCAGTTTGAGTTTGACAAGCTTGTTGATGACCAGGATGGATTGAATATTATAGCTTAAGGGGTGTGAGTATGGATATAACAAAGGTCTTTGGAAGCAACACAAATTTGACGGCAAATAAGAAAAATGACATCCTTGATAAAGATGCATTTTTAAGAATTCTAACTGTTCAACTTCAAAATCAGGACCCTTTAAATGCAAAGGATAACACTGAGTATATAGCACAAATGGCACAGTTTGCAGCGCTTGAACAATCTCAAAATCTAAATGTAAACTTGCAAAAACTATTAGTTTCGCAAAAACTAACAGAAGGAACCCTACTAATAGGACAAGATGTTCATGTAAATGTAAATGATACTGAAATTAAGACAAATGTTAATGGTGTCAAACTTGAAGCAAATGAAGTATACATTATAACTGAGGATGGTAAATTTAAACTCGATGATGTTGTAGGTGTAGGTGAGGTAAGTGACAATAAATAGAGTTGAAAATATAAATCTTCAAGAAAACAATAATTTAAACAGAAGGATAGAGAGAGCTGTTGACTTTGCAAAAATACTTGAGGGATATGAAAAAAATGAAGTAAAATTTTCAGGGCATGCACTCGAAAGGCTCAGGGCAAGAAATATAAACTTGAGCGATGATGATATTAGCAAAATAAATATGGCTGTTAGAAAATTAAAGGAAAAGGGTGGCAAGGAAAGCCTAATAATTTGCAACAATATAGCTTTTCTTACCAGTATAAAAAACAATACAGTTATCACAGCTATTGATTCAGAAAGCATAAAGGAAAATGTTTTTACAAATATAGATAGTGCAATTATAATTTAGGCTGGACCCTAATGGGAGGCCTCAGTCGTGGACTGATTGAAACGACTAAATAAAATGAGGAGGAGTATTATGTTAAGATCATTAAATTCCGGAGTAAGTGGTATGAAGGCCAATCAAATAAAGATGGACGTTATAGGCAACAACATCGCTAATGTAAACACAACAGCTTTTAAAGCACAAAGGGTTACATTTAAGGATATCTTGTCCCAGACGCTTGAAAATGCTTCAGCACCATCGGGCGGTAAGGGTGGAACAAACCCGAAGCAAGCTGGCTTGGGTGTTGCAGTCGCAGGAATTGATACAAATATGAATCAGGGGGCTTTATCAACTACAGGCAGGGCAACTGATATTGCAATTGAAGGGAATGGATTTTTTATTATATCAGATGGAATTGAAACAAGATTCACAAGGGATGGAGCATTTACGCTTGATTCTTCAGGAAATCTTGTGACATCTGAGGGATTTCATGTTATGGGGACTTATAATACGACTTTCCTAACTGATGTCTATGACCCTACAAATCCACCTACAGTTACTACGGATGATCCAACCTATGATCCAGAAATAAGTCCAGGAAGCGGAACAACTGCATCGCAGCTAAGAAATATAGTAATTCCATTTGAAGCATTGAATGATGCAGGAGAAAGCCAAAAAATACTTAGCTTTTCAATAGATAAGGATGGAACAATCAAAGGAATTTATGGAGATAAAACAGTAGTTATTGGCAAAATTGCTCTTGCTAATTTTCAAAATCCGGCAGGTCTTGAAAAATTGGGTGGTAATACCTATAGAAATACTTCAAACTCCGGCGAACCTTCAGTGGGGCTTGGAGCGACTTCTGGATTTGGAACATTAAGACAGGGACTTTTAGAAATGTCAAATGTAGACCTTGCAGAACAGTTTACTGACATGATAGTAACAAGCAGAGCATTCCAGGCTAATTCCAGAACGATAACTACCTCAGATGAAATGCTTCAAGAACTTCTAAATCTAAAGAGATAATGGGGTATAATTTATGATTAGGCTTACAGGATTTAATAATATAGATTTTTATCTTAATTCTGATTTAATTGAAAAAATAGAAATAACACCTGACACTGTTATCACAACAACAAATGGAAAAAAGTTTGTTGTTAAGGATACTCCAGAAGAAATAATAAACAAAATAATCAAATTCAGGCAGAAAATCATGACACCAGTGGTGGAGGTAATAGAATGAAGAAAAGCGATATATCAACGATTATAGGCCTTGTGCTAGGCTTTCTAGTTATAATAGCTGGGATGATCTGGGGACAGGCATCGATAATTGGTGCGATTACAACATTTTATGATTTGGCATCTATATTTGTAACTATTTTTGGCTCCTTCTTTGCCGTAATGATTTCTGTTCCTATGTCTGCCTTAAAGAATCTGCCGAAGGCAATAAGAAATGCCTTCTTTGAAAAAATGATTTCACCAGCACAAATAATTAATATATTTGTTGAACTCTCAAAAAAAGCAAGAAAAGAAGGTTTACTATCGCTAGAGGATGAGGTCGCCAATCTTGACGACCCATTCCTCAAGAGCGGTATTCAGATGGTAGTAGACGGTATTGAACCGGAAATAATAAGAGAAATACTTGAACTTGAAATAACTGAGATGGAAAAGAGACATCAGAGTGCTATAACTGTTTTAAGAGTTTGGGCGGGAATGGCTCCAGCGTTTGGTATGATAGGAACATTAATTGGACTTATTCTTATGCTGAAGAATCTCCAAGATCAATCATCACTTGGACCTAATATGGCTGTTGCTCTTATAACATCATTTTATGGTGCTGTATTAGCAAACTTCATCTTCAATCCACTTGCTACTAAGCTTGAAAGCAAAAGCGGTGACGAAGTAGGATTAAAAGAAATGATGCTCGAAGGAATACTTGCAATTCAATCTGGCGTAAACCCAAGAATTGTAGAAGATAAGCTGAAAGCATTCCTACCTCCAGAAGAGAGATTGAAAATGTTACAAGAAAACGTAGGAAAGGGTGCGGTTGTAAATGAGTAGAAAAAGAGCACCTAAAAAACAAATAAACACGGAAGGTTGGCTTACTACTTGGGCAGATCTTATGAATTTGTTGCTATGCTTTTTCGTGTTGCTCTATGCCTTCTCAACAATGGATGCAGTCAAATTTCAACAGATTGTGTTTTCAATGGCAAAGGCTTTTGGTGGGAATGCTAATGTAATAACCAGCGGGGGCAATTTAGGGCCGGTTCCTGTTAATTCCAACCCTGGCGTAGAAATTGAAACTAAGGATAGGCAACCTGGTAAGGTTAATTTGGAAGTTCAAAAGGGAGAAACGCAAAAAGTTTATAATCAAGTTAAGGAATTTGTTCAAAAAAACAATTTGGAAGCTAAAATTACAGTTAGGGAAGATATTAAAGGGGTAGTAATCGAATTACAGGAAAAGATTCTATTTGATTCAGGAAGGTCTGATATTAAACCTGAGAGTTTACCGTTATTGACTAAAATTTCACAGCTGCTAAGCGTTTTTAACAATGAGATCGTTGTTGAAGGTCATACTGACAATGTTCCAATCAATAGAGGTTATTTCCAAAGCAACTGGGAGCTATCAGCAGATAGAGCAGTAAAGGTTGTTAGATTTCTAGTTGAAAACAAAGGGGTATCCCCTGAGAGAATAACAGCAGTAGGGGCAGGTGAGTTTAGACCTATCGCTTCAAATGCAACCCCTGAAGGAAGGCAGAAGAATAGAAGAGTTAACATCTTGATTGTTACTAAGAGTGAAGGAGAGAAATAGTATGGCAGAAAATAAAGGTGCATCAAAACTGCTCATTATAATTATAGTTCTTCTTGTATTAGTATTGATAGCTGGAGGATTTGTTGGTTATATGCTCCTTGTAAAAAATAAACAATCCACCACCAAAGTCCTTCCTGAAAAGACAATGGCGATGGATGAATTAGTTGTTAACCTTAATGATGAAGGCATGAGGACATATATAAAAGTAAAAATATTCTTGGCTTATACTAACTCTAAGCTTGAAGGAGAAATAACAGAAAAGATGCCTCAAATAAGAGATGTAGTAATTACTACAGTTAGAAGCAAAAAATCTGAAGAATTTGAAGGAAATAAAGTAGAAGCAATTAGAAAAGAAATAAGAGATAACGTTAATAATTTACTAACTAAAGACAAAATAACAAATGTATATTTTTATGATTTATTGATACAGTAGGTGATTTAATGGAAAGAAATTTTATTGTAGGTTTTATTAAAATAATAATACTGCTCCCTGCAGTATTATTATTAATATATATATCATTTAAGTATGGTGGAAAATATCTATCTAATATGAATAATGGAAGATTGATTAAAGTTTATGAAAGGGTTCCATTGAGCCAGAGCTCTTTTATTTCAGTTGTAACAATTGCAGGAAAACCTTATATTGTTTCAAATACAAATAATGAAATTAAAATACTTTTAGAACTTGATGAGGAAAAGTTAGAAATTTACAAAAATCAAAATGCAAATACAGAGATTAAAAATTTGTTTGAATTATTTGATATAAAAAAATTAAAGGGAAAGATGAAGAATGAAAAGATTTAAAAGAATTGGTCTTATGATTATAGTTTTAATACTAATAAGCATCGGAGTAGCTTATGCAGCACCACCGGAGATACAGGTTCCCAAAGTTAATATTTCAGTTGATGATGCACAAACTCCAAAGGAATATGTAGACAATATTAAACTATTGATTCTTTTGACGTCATTGACATTCGTTCCGGCAATTGTGCTAATGATGACCAGCTTTACAAGGATTATAATAGTTTTGGGATTCTTAAGAAATGCACTTTCAACTCAACAATCTCCTCCAAATCAGGTATTGATTGGTCTTGCTCTCTTTATGACTTTTTTTATAATGGCACCAGTTTACAGTAAAGTTAATACCGAAGCTATACAACCCTATGTTAAGGGACAGATAACTCAAGAGAAGGCCTTTGAAATAGGATCAAAACCTGTAAAGGATTTTATGCTAAAACAGACTCGAGAAAAGGATTTGGCGCTTTTTTATGATGCCTCTAAACTTGAAAAACCAAAGGACAGATACGACGTTCCTTTTAAAATACTGATACCTGCATTTATTATTAGCGAATTAAAAACCGCATTCCAGATGGGATTTTTAATTTTCGTTCCATTTATTGTTATAGACATGGTTGTTGCAAGCATTCTAATGTCAATGGGTATGTTTATGCTACCACCAGTAACAATTTCATTGCCATTTAAAATACTATTGTTTGTCTTAGCCGACGGCTGGCATTTAGTTGTTAAATCGCTTATCGAAAGCTTTATGTAGGAGTTGATTAAATGAGTCTATCTTTTGCACTGGCTATTGGAAAACAGGCTATAACAGTTGCCTTGATGGTAGCAGCACCAGTTCTTTTAGTATCAATGGTAGTAGGGCTTTTAATAAGTATTTTTCAAGCAGCTACACAGATTCAAGAGCAGACATTGACATTTGTTCCAAAGGTTATAGCTGTAGTAGTTGTATTTATCGTATTAGGGTCGTGGATGGCTAAAACATTAATACAGTTTACACAGACAATGTTCAGCAATATCAATTTAATTGTAAAATAGGTGATATAGATGATAAATGATTTTTTGGTTTTCTTTCTAGCATCAGTAAGAATCGTGGCAATGATAATGACATCACCTGTTTTTTCGGTAAGACAAATTCCTGCTATGATTAAGATAGGACTTTCGCTAATACTTGCAATTTTAGCAAGCGCAATTATAAATACTTCAATGGCAGGAGTAATTAATAACAATTTTGATTTATTGTTTCATATTGCAAGGGAGCTAATAATTGGCATTTCATTAGGTTATGTTGCAACTTTGATTTTTAATGCTATTAGGGTTTCGGCACAGTTGATGGATTTTAATATCGGTTTTTCGATGTCCCAATATTTTGACCCGTCAACTTCGTCAGCCTCAACCCCGCTTGAAAGGTTTTTTAATTGGTTTGCACTGATAGTATTTCTATCGCTAAATTTTCATCATATTATTTTATCGGCCATTTTAAAAAGTTTTGAAGTGGTTCCTTTAAATAATTTAGCTATTAATTCAAATTTATTTCTGGTAATAATAGATACATTTGCCAAGGGTTTTTATATAGCAATGCAGCTTGCGGCACCCGTTGTGATAGTAGTATTTATTACAGATTTTACGCTTGGGCTTGTTAATAGAGCTGTTCCCCAGATAAATATATTTATATTAGGT
The DNA here is from genome assembly GCF_001440545.1 of Caloramator mitchellensis. Taxonomy (NCBI): domain Bacteria; kingdom Bacillati; phylum Bacillota; class Clostridia; order Eubacteriales; family Clostridiaceae; genus Caloramator; species Caloramator mitchellensis. The sequence continues at coordinate 128,219 of NZ_LKHP01000005.1, read as the reverse complement.
TTACCAATAAAAACATTAGTAGGATTATTTGCAGTATCTACAATTTTACCCGGATTAACTCATATATATGTTAAAATATTTGAGGGTTTGTCAGGGGATTTAATAAAGATTTTTAACACCTTTCCAGTTCTAATGCTTATGGCTTCTGAAGATAAAACTGAAGAGCCAAGCGCTAAAAAATTGCAGGATGCACGTAAAAAAGGACAGGTAGCCAAAAGCGTAGATTTAAATTCATCCATTGTATTGCTTGGCGTTATGTTGCTGTTTCTTATTTTTGGACAGAGCATTTATTTTAAAGGAAGAAATTTTGTTATCCAAAGCTTTGAATATATTACCAAATATGATTTATCAATTTCGTCAACAAAGGTTATTATGAGTTTTATGTTAAAAAATGGAGCAATAGTTGCATTACCTTTTGTTTTAACGATAATGGTTCTTGGAGTATTTGCAAATATCGTTCAGACGGGATTTTTGTTGACGGGAGAAAACATTATTCCTAAATTTGAAAAATTGAACCCTGCAAATGGGTTGAAGCGAATTTTTTCCAAACGTTCTTTTTTAGAGCTGGTAAAATCGGTTTTAAAGATTTCCATTATTTTTTATATAACATTTAGTTTTATTAAATCAAAGCTACCAGAAATATTAAAAACAAGCGATTTAAATCCATATGGTATTTATCCATTTGTTAAAGACATTACTGATAGTCAGCTATCAAGATTGGTAATTTTTTTGTTAGTTATAGGAATTGCTGATTTTATAATACAAAAGAGACAGTTAAGAAAAGACTTGATGATGACAAAGCAGGAAGTTAAGGAAGAATTAAAGCAATCAGAGGGAGACCCTCAGATTAAATCAAGAATAAGACAAAAACAAAGAGAAATGGCAATGAGAAGAATGATGCACGAAGTTCCAAAGGCAACTGTTGTTGTAACGAACCCAACTCATTTTGCAGTTGCAATAAGGTATGAAAGAAACAAGGATAATGCTCCGGTTGTAGTTGCAAAGGGTGCTGATTTGATTGCTAAAAGGATTAAGGAGATAGCAAAAGAAAATAATGTTCCGGTAGTAGAAAACAAAATCTTAGCAAGGACATTGTATGCGAAAGCAGAACTTGACCAGACGATACCAATCGAACTATATCAAGCAGTTGCTGAAATAATTGCTTATGTTTATAGCATTAAAAGGATGTGAGGATAATAGATGCAGACGAATTCCACTTTAAAAAGCAATATAGATATTTTGATAGCCTTTGTAATAATATTAATAGTTTTAATGATAATAATTCCACTTCCAACATGGCTTTTGGATGTTTTTTTAGCACTTAATTTATCAATTTCACTTGTAATCCTTTTATTGACGATGTTTACGACAGAAGTTTTGGAGTTTTCTGTTTTTCCAACATTGCTGTTGATAACTACATTATTTAGGCTTGGACTTAATATTTCTTCAACAAGGCTTATATTAGGACAAGGTCAAGCGGGTAGAATTATAGAAGCATTTGGAAATTTCGTTGTTGGTGGAAATTATGTAGTGGGTTTTATTCTATTTATAATCATAGTGGTTATTCAGTTTGTTGTAATTACAAACGGTGCAGGTAGAGTTGCTGAAGTTGCAGCAAGATTTACGCTTGATGCAATGCCTGGAAAGCAGATGAGCATAGATGCCGATTTGAATGCTGGCATTATTTCTGAAACAGAAGCAAAAATAAGAAGAAAAAAATTGCAGCAGGAAGCAGATTTTTATGGAGCAATGGACGGTGCAAGCAAATTCGTTAAGGGCGATGCCATAGCTGGTGTTGTAATTGTAATTATAAATCTTATAGGAGGAGTTTTGATTGGACTATTGTTCTTTAATCTACCAGCTCTTGATGCACTTAAAAAGTTTGCTTTATTAACGGTTGGAGATGGACTTGTAAGCCAAATACCAGCACTGTTGATTTCTACCGCGTCAGGTATTATAGTTACAAGGTCAACAAGCGATACAACGCTTGGAAAAGAACTTGCAGGACAGTTTACTTCTTATCCTAAAGTTCTTGCTATCGCAAGCGGAATATTAACTATACTAGCTTTGATACCATCTTTGCCTCATTTTCTTTTTCTATCCTTAGCAGCAGTATGCGGCCTTTCAGCATTCATGCTATCGAAGGATAAAAAGGAGAGCAAAATTAAGGATGATTTAAAGCCTGAAGAAATTAAACCAGAGAGAAAAGAACCAGAAAATGTTATGCAATATTTAAATGTTGAGCCTCTTGAAATAGAAATTGGTTATGGGCTAATACCCCTTGCAGATGTGTCATCAGGGGGGGACCTGTTGGACAGAATTGCAGGTGTTAGAAGACAACTTGCGCTTGAAATGGGAATTATAGTCCAGCCAATAAGAATAAGGGATAATCTGCAGCTTGCAACAAACGAATATACAATAAAGATAAAGGGAACCGTTGTTGGAAAGGGAGAAATATTGGTAAATCATTATCTTGCAATTGACGTTTTAGGTGAAGGCATTCCAATAGATGGAATAAGGACTGTAGAACCAACATTTGGACTTCCAGCAGTTTGGATTCCAGACAGCAAAAAGGATGACGCTGAAATTATGGGAGTTACTGTTGTAGACCCAACAACAGTTCTCGTGACACATCTAACGGAGATTATAAAGAAACACGCCCATGAACTTTTAGGAAGACAGGAAGTAAAGATGATAATAGATAATGTTAAAGAAAACTACAGCGCTGTTGTTGATGAATTGATACCAAGTCTTTTGTCTCTTGGAGAAGTTCAAAAAGTTCTTCAAAATTTGTTAAAGGAAAGGGTTCCAATTAGGGATTTGGTTACAATAATGGAGAGTCTAGCAGATAATGCTCTAAATACAAAGGATATTGAGCTATTAACTGAATATGTTAGAATTTCACTAGGAAGGGTTATCTGTAAGAATCTTGTTGATGATAGCAACACAATTAGACTTATAACATTGCATCCTTCGCTTGAACAGATGATTGCTGATAATATTCAAAAATCCTTCCAAGGTTCATACCCGGCTCTTGACCCTGATACAACAAGGAAAATTTTCGAAGCAGTCCAGAGCAATATCGAAATAAGTGATTTTTATAATGGGCAACCAATTGTCATGGTATCACCGAGAATTAGACCAGCTTTTAGAAAATTAACCGAAATGGTATTCCCGAATTTAATAGTTTTATCAATGAATGAAATACCAGCTGATATACAAATCGAGACACTTGGGATGGTGAGCATATGATAGTAAAAAGATATATTGTAGACAGTATGCAGGAAGCGCTTGCAAAAATCAGATATGAATTAGGCAATGATGCCGTTATAGTGAGTCAAAGAAAAATCAGGCAAAAAGGGTTTTTAGGTTTTTTTAAGCCTAAAAAATTAGAAGTGACGGCTGCTGCTGACGATAAAAATAAAAAACAAGATAAAAATCAACCTTCAAAAGAACTTGAAAAGGAGATTACTGAGCTTAAGGAAATGGTTGAAACTCTTGTTAAGACGCAGACAGATAGTAGTTTGGCAGAAACAAAAACATCTAAAAAAACTGCAAAGCTAAAAATAAAGGATAAATTAGTTGAAAGTGATGTTCCAGAAGAAATAGTAGAAGAAATAATTAATAGAACAAGGAATAAATTAAGCGATAAGAAGGTTACTAATAAAAAACTTGAGGTAGAAATTATCAACACCTTAAAGGAAACTATTAAAACAGCTGACGTAGATAATAAAAGAATACATGTGTTTGTCGGACCTACTGGGGTTGGGAAAACTACAACAATTGCAAAATTAGCAAGCATTTATACCTTATATAAGAATAAAAAAGTTGGTTTAATAACTATTGACACTTATAGAATAGGAGCTATAGAACAATTAAAGTCCTATGCAGAAATACTAGGAGTTCCATTTGAAGTTGTATTTTCAATAAAGGATATACCAAAGATTTTAGAAAATATGAAAAAATGCGATATTTTATTGATAGATACAACCGGCAGAAATAGCAAGAATGCTATGCAAATTGCTGAAACAAAACAATTTATCGAGAAAATACAACCAGATAATGTTTATTTAGTTCTGTCAATGACAACTAAACAAAAAGATTTAAAGTTGATAATAGAAAATTATAATGCACTTGGATATAATAGCCTCATTTTTACAAAACTTGATGAGACAGAAATTTACGGAGGAATAATTACGTCTTCATACACTAGCGGTAAACCAATAAGCTATATTACTACTGGTCAAAATGTTCCAGAGGATATTGAACTTGCCGACCCATCCAAATTGTTTAAATTAGTGATGGGGGAAGAATGATATGGATCAAGCAGAAAAGCTAAGAGCTTTGGTTCAAAACAAGACTAAAAATAAATTAGAAAGCAAAAGTTTTAGAGTCATAACCGTAACTAGTGGAAAAGGTGGAGTTGGCAAGTCTAGTTTTGTAATAAACCTAGCTGCAGCCTTAAGGCTTAGGGGGGCTAATGTAGCAATTCTTGATGCAGATATAGGTATGGCTAATGTTGATATAATGTATGGAATAAAATCTAAATATAGCATTTATGATATTATATTTAATAAGATGAGTATTAATGATATAATAGAGATAACAAGGGAAGGTATAAAAATTATACCAGGAGGTTCAGGACTTCAAGACATAATCGAACTTAAAGAAGAGCAAAGAGAAATTTTACTTGAAGAATTTTCTAAGATAAGTGATGTAGATATTTTAATAGTTGACACAGGTGCAGGTATTTCAAACTTTATACTTGACTTTGTAAGCGTAGCTGATGAGTTAATAGTTATAACCACACCAGAGCCTACTTCATTGACTGATGCATATAGTTTAATTAAGATTATTGCTAATAAAAATTCACAGAATAATATCAATATTGTAATTAATAAAGTTAAAACTATACTTGAAGCAAGGGATACGTTTGAAAAATTAAATAAGACTGTCAATATTTTTCTTAATAAATCATTGAATTATAGAGGATTCCTATTTGAGGATATTAAAGTAGGGCAATCCATTGTTGAACAAAGACCATATGTATTAGCATATCCTAAAACAGAGGCAAGTTTATGTATGTATAAAATTGCTTCAGAGATATTAGGACAGAAACAGGAAAACAAGAATAGTTCAATCAAGGAATTATTTACCAATTTAATTAAGAAAATGGGGAGAGGTGTATGACAGGGTTGGATTTAAAACTAAACGTAAATCAAAAGATTGAAGTATTGCAGGATGGAGTTGCATATAAAAGCAAGGTTCAGGATACTAATGAGAATTATATTTTGATTGACATCCCATTATCTGGTAACAGATATTTTATAACTCATCCTGGAAGCACAATTGAATTTTTTGTTCCAACAGAAAAGGATGTAACTAAATGTAGATCAATTATATTAGGTAAAAGACGAGAAAACAATGTCGAAATGATTGTTTTGAGTCTACCTGAGGTTATTGAAAAGGTCCAAAGAAGAGAATATTTTAGACTTCCTATTACTATGGAAATAAAATATTCACTTTTGCCGGAAGATAAACGGTATTTTGATTTAAGAGATGTTCCACCAACATATTATAAACAGATGAATAAAGGCTTAAGTGTTGATATCAGCGGAGGTGGAATCAAGATAATATCCAAAGAAAAGACAACACCAGGTGCTAATGTTCTTTTATTAGTTCCGCTACCTCAGGAGGTAATGATACTGGCTTCTGTTATAAGAATAGAAGAACTTGATAATAAAACGTTCAGATTGGCACTTAGATTTGACAATATAGATGAAAAAACACGCGACAATATAATTAGATTTATTTTTAGTAAAATGCGAGAACAACTCAAACTCCTAAAATAGAGGTGAAAATATAGTGAAATGTTATAGCCAATATGATGAAAGAGAAGAAATGATAATTAAATATCTTCCATTTGTAAAATATATAGCATCAAGATTAGTAACAGGTAAACCTCCAGGAGTTGATTTTGAGGACTTAGTGAGTTTTGGCATATTAGGGCTAATCGATGCGATAGAAAAATTTGACCCATCAAAGGGGTTGAAATTTGAAACCTATGCTACTTTGAGAATTAAAGGTGCAATTATAGATGAATTAAGAAAGATTAGCTGGATTCCAAAAAGCGCCTTTTCTAAACTCTCTTCTCTTAATAATGCTAGAAATGAACTTGAAGCTAAATTGAACAGAGAGCCTACTGACAAAGAAATATCTGAATATTTAAATATATCAGAGGAAGACCTTAAAAATATTGAAACATTTGTTAATTATGTTTCGTTGGTATCGCTAGAGGAGATATTCTTTAAATCAGATGATGAAGATCTACAAGTTAAAGATATGATTGAAGATACAAATAGCCCACAGCCTGATGCAATGATTGAGGACGAAGAAAAGTTGGACATGCTCAAAAGGGCAATTTCTATGCTCCCGGATAAAGACAAGACTATTTTGAATCTTTACTATTATGAAAAGCTAACGCTCAAGCAAATAGGCAAAGTCCTTGAAATTTCCGAATCTAGGGTATCGCAGCTTCATAGTAGAGCCTTAGTTAGATTAAGGGAAAACCTAAAGAAATTAAAATATATGTGATGGAGGATTATAATGCAGTTTATTATGATAGCAATAGGTATTGTATTAATATTTATTGCTTTAAAACTGAATACTAAAAAAAAAGAAGCAGATATTGTTGAAAAATTTGATAACTTAGTAGAAAACAAAATAAAGGACGAGTCAGACATGAAATTAAGTTTTATTATGGACCAAATTAAAGAATTAAATCTAAGGTTTGAAAACGTGGAAGATTCTATTTTATTATTATCAGCTAAGATAGATGAGATTCAAAAGGTAAAATTTAGTGATGCTCCAACAAAAAATGAAGAGGTAAATAAACCCAATATCGTTGTTGAAGAGAAAAATGAGGAAGAACTATTAGACCTAAACGATTTGATTTATAAATTGAATGAACAAGGTTATTCAGTTGATGATATAAGTTCTAAGCTCAATATTGGAAAGGGTGAGGTATTATTAAGGCTTGGTTTGAAAAAGGCAAAAGTTTAATAATTGAATTAATTTTAAAACTAAAAATTAATCAATTGATTAAGGATAGGAACTTTTTACTTGGGCTTGGAATAGGTATAGTTATAACTGCTATTTTAATGTCATTTACAACAACAAAAAATATGACAAACCAACAAATTGAAATAAAAGCAAGGGAATTGGGAATGAAATACCCCGATGAGATTAAGGCATTTTTCGAAAATGATAAAAAGTAAGGGGGAAGTGACATGCTAAGAGGGATTTACACTGCAGCCTCGGGAATGATAACAAAACAGGTTCAACTTGAAAACTTGAGCAATAATGTTTCAAATATAAATACTGCAGGATACAAAAAGCAGAAGGTATCTCTAAAATCTTTTGAAGAATTAGTTTTGATGAATAAAGATAAACAAGTTGGCGATAAAAGTTTTCCAAGAAGGATTGGAACTATTGAGCTTGGAGTTGGAATAGATGGGACTAGGACAAATTTTTCACAGGGAGATTTGGAAAAAACCGATAGAATATTAGATTTTGCAATCAATGGAGATGGATTCTTTACTGTTGAAGATGAAAATGGAAGCAAAAAATACACAAGGGATGGAAGATTTAAAATCGATAGCGAAGGCAACCTTATTGCTACTAATGGATACAAGGTAATAGGATTAGATGAGAATGGCTATGAAAAAACTATTAAAGTAAACTCGGAAAATATTACGCTTAACCCAGATGGAACTATTTCTGGAACTGATAATCTTAAATTTTTAATAACTACCTTTGAAGATAAAAATCAATTATTAAGGGATGCAAATGATTTTTATAATTCTAAGGCGGATGGGAATCCTGTAGCAACTGATATTAAGCAAGGTTTTGTTGAAAAATCAAATGTTGATACAATTGAAGTCATTACTGAAATGATGAGTATTATGAGAAGTTATGAATCGAGTCAAAAAGTTATGCAATCATTAGACGAAACATTGTCAAAAACTGTTAATGAAGTTGGCAATGTTAGATAGAGGGTGATTTAATGTTAAAGGTGATGTGGAATGGAAGATCAGGACTTTATTCTAGTCAAAATAGAATAGATGTAATTTCAAATAATATTGCCAATATAGATACCAATGGATACAAGAGACTTGATGTTGCTTTTTCAGACATTTTTAATGAGTCGCTTGACAGGTTGGGGACTCCTATAACAAACAATGACAAGAGCAATTTAACTGTAGGTAGTGGAGTAAGAGGTGAGGAGCTTATTAGAAATTTTAGTCAGGGGCTTATTAAGGAAACAGGAAATAAAACTGATGTTGCTATTGTAGGAGAAGGATATTTCAAAGTTAAAGACGGAGATGGCAATTATTTTTATACAAGGGACGGAGCATTTAACATTGACGCAAATGGAAATTTTGTTCATAGCAGCGGTCTTTTTTTAGAAATAGAAAATTATAATAATAATCTAAGTATTAATGATAATTTTATAATTAAATCTAATGGCGATGTTTATAACCTTGTTGATGGTTCAGAAGAATTGGTTGGAAAAATTAATGTCTATGAAATAATCGGTCAGGATAGTTTAAAGCAAAAAGGTGAAAATTTATTTGCTGCTGATAATGCAAATATAAAAGAGTCGACAAATCTTAAACAGGGTTATCTGGAAAAATCAAATGTAGATATTGCTAAGGAGTTAACTGATATGCTTGTAACCCAAAGAGCCTTTGAATTAAATTCTAGAACGGTGAAAACTGCTGATGATATGTGGCAGATTGCAAACAATATTCGAGGAAAATAGTATGAATAAAAACCTTCTTTTAGGTCAATAATTACAAAAAAGCCTAAAAGGGGGTTTTAATTTTGGATGAACTAATTACTAATTTGATTAAGGAAAATAAGATTATTGAAGCAAAAATACATGCTATAAAGAATCTATTCTTTGATAAAAAAAAGTTTTATTACTATCTTGGCCTCTGTTCTATTGCTGAAAAAGATTATGAGTCAGCCATAAAGTTTTTTAATAATTCAATAAAACATGGATTAAAACATTTTTTGTTGTATTATAATCTTGGAACAGCATATTTAGAAATGAATCAAAATCATAGAGCAAAGGATTGCTTTAATAAATCTATTGAGCTAAACAATCAATATTATAATAACTACTTAAATTTAGCATATATATATTTAATGGAGAATGATGTTAAGAGCGCTTATAGAATAATTAAAACTGCAACGAGTATTTTTGAAGAGCCAAAAATAATTCAGATTGAAAAAAAGATATTAAAGGCGTTGAATATTTAAGTGGGGGAGATTTGAATGAAACCAAGAAGACTTAAACAAGGAGACACAATTGGGATTATTGCTCCTGCAAGTCCTGCTTTTAGTTTTGAGAAGGTTGATTTAACTGTTAGAAAATTAGAAGATTTAGGTTATAAGGTTGTCTTAGGTGAAAGCTGTTATAAACAATATGGATTTTTGTCTGGAGTAGATGAGATGAGGGCGAAGGATTTTAATGTTTTTTTTGAAGATGATAAAGTTGATGCAATTTTTTGTCTTCGCGGAGGATATGGCTCAAATAGAATTGTTGATATGATTGATTTTGCTAAAATAAAGCTAAATCCTAAGATTTTTTTAGGATTTAGCGATATAACCTATCTATTAAACGCTATTTACAAATTTTCAAATCTAGTTACATTCCACGGACCAATGATTGCTGCAGGTGATTTTTTGAAGGACTATAACTTTAATTTTTTAATGAAGGTATTGAAAGGAGATATTAAAAGTTATAAACTTAATTTAACTGCTATTGTTTCTGGACAAGCAGAAGGAAAAATAATTGGAGGCAATCTTTCAATAATAGCTTCAATGATTGGAACAGCCTATGAACCGAAGTTTGACGATGGTATATTGATATTGGAGGATGTCGGTGAAGAACCATATAAAATCGATAGGTTGTTATATCATCTTAAGTATTCAAATGTATTTAAACGAGTTAAAGCTGTAATTCTTGGAGACTTTACAAACTGTGAAGCTAGGGAGTTTAATAAAAGCCTTAGTATAAATGAAGTTTTGTGGGGATTTTTTTCTAATTTAAATATACCAGTGTATATATTAGAAAATTTAGGTCATGGAGAGAAAAGAATTACCATTCCAATTGGTATTAAGGCAATGATAAAAGATGATAGGCTAATGTTTATGGAGGAGGGTGTTACTAATGATTAATTTTTTATATGAGGCTAATGCAATTAAAGACATTTTAGTTGAAATAAGAAGGGAACTACATAAGAATCCAGAGATAGATAGAAACTTAAAATATACGGCTTCGTTGGTCGAAAAATATTTAAAACAATATAGCATCGATTATAAAAGGTATGATAATTGTGGCATTATTGCTGAAATTGGAAAATCAGATAAAATTGTTGCATTAAGGGCAGATATGGATGCTCTTGAAATTGAAGATTTAAAGGATAAGCCGTATAGTTCTATTAAAAAAGGATTAATGCATGCCTGCGGACATGACGCACATACAGCTATTCAAATAGGTGCAGCAATAATTTTAAAAAAATATGAATCCAAATTAAATGGAAAGGTTAGGCTTATATTTCAACCAGCTGAAGAGACAGATGGTGGAGCTAAAGATATGATAAATTTTGGTGCACTTGACAACGTTAGGGCAATATATGCACTTCATGTTGATGAAACGCTCGATACGGGAGTTATTGGGGTAAAAAAAGGATTGGTAGCAGCAGCTTCGAATCCATTTAAAATATCAATTTTTGGAAAAGGCGCTCATGGCGCTTATCCCCATGATGGAATAGACAGCATATATATTGCTGCTAAAGTAATAGATGGAATACAAGGCATTATATCGAGAGAAGTTGCTGCTGCAGACAGTGCTGTCATTACAGTTGGTAAAATTCATGGTGGAACTGCAGCTAATGCTGTAGCAAGAAATGTCGATATAGAAGGTATTATTAGAACTGTAGGAGATGATTTAAGGCAATTTGTTTTAAGTAGATTTAAAGAAGTAGTTATAGATACTTCACGAATTTATAGGGGTATTGCTGAGGTTGATATATTCGAAAGCTATCCATCATTTTCAAACGATGATATATTATTTAATGATTTTATAAAATTTGTAGGTGATATAAACGAAATCAAATTGATTGAGATACAAAAACCTGGAATGGGTGTGGAGGATTTTGCATACTATACAAAATTAGTTCCAGGGCTTTATTATAAGTTGGGTTGTCGCAATGTTGAGAAAGGTATAGTTCACCCTGCACATGGAAGCTATTTTGATATTGATGAAGATTGCCTTGCTCTAGGTAGTGCTACACAAACCATGTGTGCATTTAATTATCTCAATAGTCATAAATAATATTATCATAAATGATAACGTTATCATAAATCACTAAAATATAGAGTATACTTTAATAAATCAATATATATGTGATAAATATGCATAAAACAAGAATTATTAAGAAGAATACTTATCTTAATGAAAAAGAATTTACAAAAATATCCAAGATACTAAAAAATCATTATAATTTAGTTCCGACGGAAATTGAAAAAGTAAGAAGCGTTTATCGAATAACTACGGATAAAGGAAAATATTGCTTAAAAGAATTTAAACATAACGACAAAAAGGCAATCATAGGATTTTACTTAACTAAACATCTTCAGGAAAACGGATTTAACGGAATAGCAGAGTATTACAAAACAAAATCTGATTTGGAATGCATAAAAGAGCACGGAAGATATTATTACTTAACGAGTTGGATAGATGGGAGAGAATGTAACTTTGAAAATTTTGACGAGCTTAAATCATCATTAGAGCTTCTTGCAGACTTTCATCAAAAAGCAAAAGGTTTTTATTTATCAAAAGTAAAAATAAATAGCAACTATAATAAATGGCAAAAAAAACTGAATTTAATGATAGAAGATTTAAAATTATTTAAGAAAATAATACTTCAAAAAAGAGTTAAAACTTCCTTTGACATCAAATATTTTGATATGGTTGATTACTATTTAAACATTGCAAACAAGGCTTTGGAGAAATTTAAATCAACAGCTTATACTAAAGTTTGTGACAAAGCTAGAGAACAAAAATTTATTTGTCATGACAGTTTTTATTATCAGAATTTACTAATAGACAAAAATGATAAGTTATACTTAATCGATTTAGACAGTATAGTTTATGATATCCCTATTTATGATCTTGCAAAATTTTTAAGAAGAACATTGAATAAGAGCTTATTTTATTGGGACTTTGGAATAACAGAAAAATTAATAAGATTCTATGAGAAAAATAGGCATATTGAAGATGAAGAGTATGAGATAATGCTGGGCTTTTTAATGATTCCTCATAGATTTTGGAAAATAGGAAGGAAAAGATACTTTAAACATAAGGAGTGGAGTGAAGAAAAATATAATAAAAAGCTTGAAAAAGAAATTAGGTTAAAGGATAAGAGAGAAGAGTTTTTTGATAAATTCAAAAATTATTTTGTAGAAAAAAAACAAGACAGTTAAACTGTCTTGTTTTTGGTGGCCAGAGCCGGAATCGAACCAGCGACACGGGGATTTTCAGTCCCCTGCTCTACCTACTGAGCTATCTGGCCATATTTTATTTTGGTGGGCCTTCAGGGACTCGAACCCCGGACCGACCGGTTATGAGCCGGTTGCTCTAGCCAGCTGAGCTAAAGGCCCTAGTGGTGACCCCTAGGGGATTCGAACCCCTGTTACCGCCGTGAAAGGGCGATGTCTTAACCACTTGACCAAGGGGCCATAATGGGTTAAAATCTAATTAAGCATTCTCAAACCCGACATGTAATAATATATCATGATATTTAATACATGTCAACACTTTTTTAAAATTTTAGGGGGAAATTATGATTAAAATAAGATTTTTAGGCGCTACAAGAGCTGTTACTGGGTCATGTTATTACATTGAAACTTCTAAGAGAAAATTTTTAGTAGATTGCGGTATGTTTCAAGGAAAGGACGCTAAGTTGAATGTTAATGATTTTGTTTTTAATCCATCCGATATTGATTTTATTTTAATTACTCATGCTCATATAGACCATACAGGAAGATTGCCATTGCTAGTAAAACAGGGATTTAAGGGCTCTATTTTTTGCACAACTGCTACTGCAGATTTACTAAAGATTATGCTTGTGGATAGCGGACATATTCAAGAGATGGATGCTATTTCAGAGAACAAAAAAAGGCAACGCAAAGGACTACCTCCAATTGAGCCACTATATACTGCACAGGATGGAGATAGGGTAAAAGATTTTGTAACTTCAGTTCCATATAATTATACAATACAGGTTGATAAAAATATAAGCGTGAATTTTAAAGATGCAGGACATCTTTTAGGCTCGTCAATAATAGAAATTAATATTCTAGACGATGGTCAAAATAAGAAAATTGTATTTTCCGGAGACCTAGGCAATACTAATATACCAATAATTAAGGACTATGAGTTTGTTGATTATGCTGATTACTTGATTATCGAATCTACTTATGGCAATAGATTACATCCATCGTTAGATGAGGCATTAAATTTATATGATATAATTGAAAAGACTACTTCAAAGGGCGGCAATGTAGTTATTCCTTCCTTTGCTGTCGGAAGAACACAGGAATTACTATATATTTTAAATCATTACGTCGATATTGAAAAAATAAAAAGGATGTCTGAAATTGAAATATATCTTGATTCACCTCTTGCTGAAGAGGCAACTGGAGTTTTTGAAAGACATAAAGAATGTTATGATGAGGATGCACTAAAGAATTTAGCTCTTGATATTGATGTGCTAGACTTTAAAAATTTGCACTATGTGAAGACTAAGGAAGAGTCGATGGAGTTAAATAAAAAAAATGGGGTTGTTATTATATCATCAAGTGGTATGTGTGAAGCTGGAAGAATTAAGCATCATTTAAAATACAACCTTTGGAAAAAAAATTCTACAATCTTATTCGTAGGATACCAAGCAGAAGGAACATTGGGAAGAAGAATTTTAGATGGCGCCAAGAAAGTAAAAATATTTGGAGAAGAAATTGCAGTAAATGCAGAAGTTATAAATATGCCTGGACTTTCAGGCCATGCTGATTTAAATGGATTAGTAAATTGGTTTAAAAATATTAAAAATGGAGTAGGAAAAAGAGTCTTTATAACTCATGGAGAAGTGGAGGCAAGTTTTAATTTAAAAAAAGTATTTGAATCAATTTCGAATGTAAGCTGTTATATCCCTGATTTTATGGAAGAAATTATACTTTAATTCATTAATAATTTGAAAGGAGCAGCTATGCTTTCGCTTGAAGTAGCTAGAATAAGGGATTATTATATGATATTAAAATTATTAAAAAAACATAACAGAAAGAGCTTTGAATATTATAGTAATTTTAATGACAATATTTTTTCATATTTTATTACAAAAAACATTTATAAAATAAAAAGGCGAGAAAGAGTAGTCGGATTGATTATATGTAATTTTATAAAAAGAGAAGTATATTTTGTCCCAACAGTGAATATAAAAATAGATTTTAATGATATTTATAAGCTTCTCGTATCTAACTTTAAAGGGTATGATTTTCCTTTCGTTTATTATGGATTTGACTTAATAAATTCTTTGGGAATAGAAAATCAACTTGCCATTATCAAGAATTATAAAATAATGGTTAATAATATAAGTAATTTGAATTTTATAAATTCTAATATTGAAAATTTATCAGTTGAAAGAATGAAAATAACAGAGCAGGAAAGCTTGAGAGTAGAACTTCAAAATAAAATTTTTGGTAATTTAATTAACCGAAAAGTGCTTACTGTAAGCGAAGTAATTGCGGAAGAAAAAAAGAAAGAATTTTTGAAAGATTTATGTTTCTTTTTGAAATATCAGGATAAATATATAGGTTATGGACAAATTGTAATTAATAATGAAGGATATTTTTTAATTAATTTTGGTATATTAGAGGAATTTAGAGGGAAGGGCTATGCAAAGCTTTTTTTAAGTGAAATACTAAAAAATGCAAAGAATTACGGTGTGGAAACATTGTATTTAAAGGTTGATAATTATAATCTTAAAGCTATTAAACTTTATGAGGATTTAGGTTTTGAGGAACTGATCAATGTTGCAACAATTAAAATTTTTTAACAATCTATTAAAACGAAATTAGGCACCATGCATGAATTTTAGGCTCACATCATGGTGCCTTTTACAACTTAAATGCTTTCCGAAAAGTTTTTATCTATAAACTTCTTTTAAAACTTTTCCTAAACGTTTCATGCCTTCAACAATTTTTTCTTCGGTCATATTAGAAAAATTAAGTCTAAAATGGTTTGGATGTCCTCCATTAGGGAAGAAGGAACCGCCTGGAACAAAAGCTACTTTTTCCAAAAGAGCAGTCTTTAGAAGTTCTGCAGTGTCAATATCTTCTCTAAGTGAAACCCATGTAAACAATCCACCATGAGGATAGGTATATTTAACTTCTTCAGGGAATTCACTTTTTATCATTTCAATCATCAAATCTCTACGTTTTCTGTAAATAGCTTTTATTTTTTCAATATGTTCTTCAAGACTATATGTTGTCATAAAGAAGGCTGCTTCTCTTTGCGATATAGAGCTTGATTGCAAATCGGCTCCTTGCTTAACGATAATAAACTTATTTAACATCTCAATTTCAGCACAAATCCAACCCAATCTTAAACCAGGACAGAATGTTTTAGAGAATGTTCCAAGATAAATTACAAGTCCATTCTTATCCATGCTTTTTATAGTAGGAATATGTTCTCCTTCAAATCTAAGTTCCCCATAAGGATTGTCTTCAACTATTGGAATATTATATTTTTCGGCAAGTTGTAGCATTTTTACTCTTCTCTCATAGCTTAAAGTTTTGCCTGTTGGGTTTTGAAAGTCTGGTATTGTATAAATAAATTTAGCATTTGGATATTTTTCAATGGCTTTTTCAAGTTCCTCTACTATCATTCCGTCATCATCCATAGGAATCTCAACAAACTTTGGCATATATGCTCTAAAAGCATTTATAGCACCGAGATAGCTTGGACTTTCGCATATAACAACATCGTCCTTATCTAAAAATACTCTCCCTATAAAGTCAAGCCCCTGTTGTGAACCATTCGTTATTAAAATGTTTTCAAAACTTACATTTACCCCTACCGCTTTCATTCTTTGTTCTGCTATAATTTTTCTTAAAGGAGTGTAACCTTCAGTTGGTCCATATTGAAGTGCATTTTTTCCTTCAACATCGAGAACTTTGTGCGAGATTAGTTTCAATTGCTCAATTGGGAAAAGTTCTGGAGCTGGCAAGCCTCCTGCAAAGGATATGATGTCAGGTTGTTCAGTTAATTTTAATAATTCTCTGATTTCTGATGCTTTTAGATAGTTCATTCTTTCAGATAACCTCAGTTCCATAAAGGCACCCCCAAATATATTATACTTTTTTATGGGTAAAATATTAATGTATCTTTAACTGCCATTTTTATTATAACAAATAATAATAAGATAAACAACAAATATTGAAAGATTCTGAATTATTTTTTTAATCAAAAAATGAAATGAGGTGTTTTTATGTTAAAATTATTTGCAATTGCACTTGCACCTTCGATAGCTTTATTGATTTTTATCTATCAAAAAGATAGATATGATAGGGAGCCTGCTAATATATTGCTTACATTGTTTTTATTCGGTTTTCTTTCAACTGTTCCAGTATATTTTGTAGAAAGATTTTTGAGTTATTTTGGAAAAGGGCCATTTTATACTGCTTTTATAGTTGCGGGACTAACAGAAGAATTATTTAAATTTATTATTATTTATTCTATTACATTTAAATTGGTGGAATACAATGAAAAATTAGATGGAATTGTCTATAGTGTTTTTACTTCATTGGGTTTTGCCTCGGCTGAAAACATTCTTTATATATTGAATCAAAAAAATTTCATTGCGACAGGCATAATGAGGGGCTTATTTGCTGTTCCGGGTCACATGTTATTTGCAATCACTATGGGTTATTATTTGTCGCTTGCAAGGTTTGCAGATGATAAAAGACCGTTTTTCTTGATTAATGCGCTTTTAATGCCGATTCTGTTGCATGGAATTTATGACTTTATTTTGTTTTCAAGAATATATGGATATTTCGTTATATTTATTTTGTTCATCATATATCTTTGGAGGATAAATTTAAATAGATTGAACCGATATGTAAAGGAGTCAAGAGCCATATACGATAAAGATAACATATAAATTATTATGTTAACAAAAACTAATTATTGATTAATACAATTTATAATAGTATAATAACTTCGTATAATTTTATTCGGGAGGAATTTAAATGAATTTAAATAAAGCACGTTATTATCATATTATTACAATGGGATGTCAGATGAACGAGGAGGATTCCGAGAAAATTGCCGGAATGCTTGAGAAAATGGGGTATGTTAAAACTGAAGATAAGGAAAAAGCAGATGTTATTGTTATGAATACATGTGCGGTAAGAGAAAACCCCGAGACTAAAACTTATGGAAACTTAGGACAATTAAAGGCACTTAAATCCAAAAAACCTGATTTAATATTGGCTATAGGCGGTTGCATGATGCAACAAAAAGGAGTAGGCGAATTGGTTAAAAAGAAGTTCCCCTATGTGGACATTATCTTTGGAACTTTTAATATTCATAGATTCCCAGAACTATTGAATAATGCAATACAGAGCAACGATACTATACTTGAAATTTGGGACAAAGAGGGAGAAATTGTTGAAGGACTTCCTGTCCATAGAGAAAGCGATATAAAGGCATTCGTTACAATAATGCACGGGTGCAATAACTTCTGCACATACTGTATAGTTCCGTATACAAGAGGCAGGGAAAGAAGTAGAAAACCAGAGGCAATAATCGAAGAGATTAGAAATTTAGCTAAGGAAGGTTATAAAGAAATTACACTTTTAGGTCAGAATGTTAATTCGTATGGAAAAGACCTTGAAAACATGAGTTTTGCAAAACTTTTAAGATTGGTAAATGAAGTTGAAGGTATTGAAAGAATTCGCTTTATGACTTCGCATCCTAAGGATTTAACTGATGATGTTATTGATGCAATTAAAGAATGCGATAAGGTATGTGAACAGATTCATTTACCTGTTCAATCCGGCAGCACAAGAATTTTAGAAAAAATGAATAGAAAATATTCCAAAGAGCAATACCTTGAACTTGTAAATAAGATTAAATCAAAATTTGAAGATGTATCAATTACTACTGACATAATAGTTGGTTTCCCTGGAGAAACCGAAGAGGATTTTGAAGAAACTATTGATGTAGTAAAAAAAGTGGAATATGATTCAGCTTTTACCTTCATATATTCTATAAGGTCAGGAACCCCTGCTGAGAAATTTCAGGAACAGGTTCCAGAGGATGTTAAGCATAATAGATTTAACAGACTTGTAGAAGTTGTAAATCAAGTTGGAGAATTGAGGGGAAAAAGATATCAAGACAAGATAGTTGAAGTTTTAGTGGAAGGCCCTAGCAAAACTGATGAGAATAAGCTAACCGGACGAACTAGAACAGGAAAACTCGTTCATTTCACTGGTGGAGATAAATCACTAAAGGGAAAGTTAGTCAATGTTAAGGTCACTCAGGCACAAATGTTTATATTAATTGGAGAGTTTGTTGAAGTGATTAGATAAAAATAATGCCGCTATTAAAGTTTATCTTTAAGCGGCATTATTTTTGTAATATAATAATTATACATCTATATCTTGGGGAGGAATATAAATTGGGACTTACACCTATGATGCAGCAGTATCTTGAAATAAAAGATAAATATAAAGATTGTATATTGTTCTTCAGGCTTGGGGATTTTTATGAAATGTTTTTTGAAGATGCTGAAATTGCCTCGCGAGAGTTAGAAATAGCACTAACTGGAAGGGACTGCGGACTTGAAAAGAGGGCTCCAATGTGCGGAGTGCCGTTTCATTCAGCCGATACATATATCGCAAGATTAATAGAAAAGGGATATAAAGTAGCCATTTGTGAGCAGTTAGAGGACCCTAAATTTGCAAAGGGCATTGTGAAAAGGGATATAACAAGGATAATAACCCCTGGAACTATAATCGACTCAAATATGCTTGACGAAAAAGTTAATAATTTCATTGCAAGTGTTTATTTTAATATAGATAAAGTTGCTATTTCAATTGCTGATGTTTCAACTGGTGATTTCTATGTTACAAGTTTTATAGAAGAAAATAACAAGTTGATGAATGAGTTATCAAAATTCAAACCATCAGAAATGTTAATAATAAAAAATAGTTTTACTGAAAGATTTGAAACGTTAGTGTTAAACATTAAATCAAGATTTAATCTACTAATCAATTATGTTGAAGATAAAAGCAGTGAAAGTCTTTCAAACAAAGATTATAGCCATTTAAACGAATATGAAAAGGTTTCGGCTGTAAACCTATTAAAATATTTAAACGAGACTCAAAAAAGCAGCCTTGATCATATATCTAGTATTACTAGATATAAAACTGAAGATTTTATGCTCATTGATTCATTTACACGAAGAAATCTTGAACTTACTGAGACAATGAGGTCAAGAAGTAAAAAGGGGACACTTATTGACGTATTAGATAAAACTCAAACTGCTATGGGTGGAAGGTTGATTAGAAAATGGATTGAAGAACCATTGTTAATTAAGGATGAAATAGAAAAAAGATTAGAAGCCGTTGAGGAATTAATCGATAATATTTATATTTCTTCTGATTTAAGGGAATTTTTAAGAGGTATCTATGATATTGAGCGAATCATGGGAAAAATTAGCTGTGAGACTGCTAATGCCAGGGATTTGATATCATTAAAGCAGTCAATTAGATTTTTGCCAGATATAAGAGCAGCTATTTCAAATTGTAAAAGCATCCTTTTAAGTGAAATTTATAGGGATTTTGATGAACTTGGGGATATATTTCAATTAATTGATGAGTCTATTGATGAGAATCCTCCCATAACAATTAAAGAAGGGGGAATAATAAAAACTGGTTTTAATCAAGAAATTGATAAATTGAGAGATGCAATGACGAATGGCAAGAATTGGATAGCTGAATTGGAGCAGAAGGAAAGAGATTTGACTGGCATAAAATCATTAAAAATTGGTTATAACAAAGTGTTCGGTTATTATTTAGAGGTTACTAAATCTAACCTATCAAGCATTCCTCAGGATAGATATATAAGAAAACAAACCCTTGCTAATGCAGAAAGATTTATAACTCCGGAACTTAAGGAGATGGAGGAGATTGTTTCAGGTGCTGAAAGCAAAGTTGTTGATTTAGAATATGATATATTTGTGCATATAAGAAATAAAATTTATGGTGAAGTTTCAAGGATTAAAAAAGTTGCTCATTATCTTGCTATAATAGATAGCTTGCTATCCTTTGCAAAGGTTTCATTTGAGAATAATTATACAAAACCTAAAATTACTGATGATGGTGTCATTGAAATAAAGGAAGGAAGACACCCTGTTGTTGAAAAGATGATTAGTGGTGTTTTTGTTCCAAACGATACAATGCTTGATAATAAGGAAGATATGGTAATTATTATAACAGGACCTAATATGGCAGGTAAATCTACTTATTTAAGGCAAGTTGCTCTAATCACTTTAATGGCGCAAATAGGCTGCTTTGTGCCTGCTGCAAGTGCTAAAATATCAATAGTTGATAGAATATTTACAAGGATTGGTGCTTCAGATGATTTGTCATTAGGACAAAGCACATTTATGGTTGAAATGTCGGAGGTTTCAAATATATTAAACAATGCTACTAAAAATAGCCTGCTCATTTTGGATGAGGTGGGAAGGGGAACAAGCACATTTGATGGTTTAAGTATTGCATGGGCTGTTATTGAGTTTATAAGTCAAAGAATTGGGGCGAAGACTCTGTTTGCAACTCATTATCACGAGCTTACAGAGCTTGAAGGTAAAATAGATGGAGTTAAAAATTATTGTATATCTGTTAAGGAACATGGGGAAGATATAATATTTCTTAGAAAAATTATTCGAGGGGGAGCCGACCAAAGTTATGGTATTCAGGTTGCAAAACTTGCCGGTTTGCCTTCTGAGGTAATCGATAAAGCTAAAGAGATACTTGAAAAACTTGAGGAGAGCGATATAAGCAAAAAATTAAAAACAAAAACTAAGCCCGCTGTTGTTAAAGAGGCTGCCGCAACATTGTCTAATGAAATTAATCTGTTTAATTATAAAGAAAATGAATTAATTGAAGAAATTAAATCTATAGATGTTTTAAATATTACGCCAATTGAGGCTATAAATAAATTGTATAGTTTGGTGAATAAAGCAAAAGGTTTAAGGTGATATGATGGGAAGGATAAGAATATTAGATGACGATACTATAAGTAAGATTGCTGCCGGAGAAGTTGTTGAAAGACCTGCTTCTGTTGTTAAGGAACTTATTGAAAATTCAATTGATGCTGGTTCTAAAAATATTTATGTTGAAATACAAGATGGTGGAATTTCTTATATTAAGATAACCGATGATGGAAGTGGTATAGACTATGACGATGTTGAAATAGCTTTCTTAAGGCACGCAACAAGTAAAATTAGTAGTGATGAAGATTTATTTAATATTAGAACTTTAGGTTTTAGAGGTGAAGCGTTAGCAAGCATTTGTGCTGTATCAAAAGTTGAGCTTATTACAAGGACTAAAGAAAATGATTTAGGTGTTTTTATTAGAGTTGAAGGCGGGGAAATAATTGAAAAAAAAGAATGCGGTGCTCCATTAGGAACGACAATTATAGTAAGGGATTTGTTTTATAACACTCCAGCAAGATTGAAATTTTTGAAATCTCCAGGAAGAGAAGGAACAATTATTACCGAGATTATTCAAAATCTTGCTTTTTCGAATTCATCCATTTCTTTTAAATACAAGAACGGTGATAAACTGATTTTCGCAACCAAGGGAGATGATAATTTAAAAAACACCATGTTATCAATTTATGGTAAACAGGTAAATGACAACTTATTAGAAGTGAATTATGATGATGGTTCAGTTAGCATCAATGGCTATATTGGAAATAATGCCCTTGCAAAAAATAGCAGAAATTATCAATCGCTTTTTGTAAACAATAGGTATGTGAAGAATAAAACTATAAATGCAGCAATTGAAAACGCATTTAGGACTTTTACTACGGGCGATAAATTCCCAATGTATGTGTTGCACATAAATGTCGAACCATCAATAATTGATGTTAATGTTCACCCTACAAAGGCAGAAATTAAGTTTCAAAATGAACAGGAAATGTATAAAATTGTTTTTGATAGCATAAAAAAAGCATTTTCAACAACTAAGACAATTCCGAATATAATTTTTGAACCTAATGTTGTAAGCAAATCACCTTTGACTGCTAATCAGGAGAGAATAGATTTTGCTATTAATGAAAAAAGGGATTATAATATACCAGATGATAGTTCAAAAGAATATAAATATATAAATAGTGATTTTTCTTTTAATGAAGAATCCTCTTTGGATGATTTAAAGAAGGAAAAAGAGGAAATAATAATAACTGGTTCTAATGTTGAAAATAAACTACCAAGGTTAGCAGTTGTTGGTCAAATACATTTTATGTATATAATCGCAGAAGGTGAAGAAGATATGTTTATAATAGACCAACATGCAGCACACGAGAGGGTTTTATATGAAAAATATTTGTCAGAGTTTAGTGATGCAAAAATACAAAGTCAAACTTTATTGACTCCTATAATAGTGGAGTTGAGTAGCACTGAGAAGAATATTGTAGTTGAAAATTTAGATAATTTTGCTAAAATAGGATTTGGTATCGAGGATTTTGGTGGTAATACAGTTTCAATAAGAGCTGTTCCTGTTATATTAGGAAACCCTAACTATAAAGAACTTATATTTGATATCATAACTGAAATTCAAGAAGTTTCAGGTAATTTTTATAAGTCGATAAACAAAATAATTTATACAATGGCATGTAAGAGTGCGATTAAAGCAGGAGATAGGTTAACGATTGCCGAAATGAATAAACTTATAGAGGATCTAAGAAGGTGTTCAAATCCATTTGCCTGCCCCCATGGTAGGCCAGCGATAATAAAGATGAGCTATAACGAACTTGAAAGAAAATTTAGAAGGATACTTTAGGTGATTATATGAAAAAAAACATAGTTATTATAGCTGGACCAACAGCTTCCGGAAAAACAAAATTAGGTATAGAACTGGCTAAGAGAATAAATGGAGAAGTAGTATCGGCAGATTCCATGCAAATATATAAATATATGGATATAGGTTCTGCAAAACCGACAACAGAAGAAATGCAGGGAATACCTCACCATATGATAGATGTCGTTACGCCAGATGTTGAATTTAGCGTAGCAATGTATAGAAAAATGGCAGTTGAGTGCATTGATGACATTATTAAAAGAGGAAAAATTCCAATCGTGGTTGGCGGAACAGGACTTTATATTAATTCATTAATTTACCCCTTAGATTTCACTGAAACATCAAGAGATGAGGATTATAGACTTTATCTTGAAAATTTAGCTAAGGAAAAGGGAAATGCATATGTTCATGAAATGTTAAAGGAAGTTGATAATGAATCATATATAAGATTGCATCCAAACGACTTAAAAAGAATAATAAGAGCACTTGAAGTATACAAAAATACAGGGAAACCAATATCGGAATATCAAAGAGAATCTAAACTTAGGGATGTTGATTTTAATTTTGCATTTATTTGCTTGACTATGGATAGGGCAAAGTTGTATGATAGAATAAACAAAAGAGTTGATATTATGTTTGAAATGGGGCTTGTAGATGAAGTAAAAAGGCTAAAGGACATGGGATATACAAGGAACATGACATCTATGCAAGGAATAGGTTACAAGGAAGTTTTTGATTATCTTGATGGATATTTTACATTAGATGAAATAAAAGAATATATTAAACAAAGCACAAGACGATATGCTAAAAGGCAATTAACATGGTATAGAAGGGAGGATAGGATTTATTGGGTTAATCTCGATGAATACGACTCTTTTGACGAAGTTTTGGAAAATATTATAGGATATATAGAAGGAAAATTTAAAAATTTATAGAATTATATATTATAACTTAATTGGAGGATGATGGTATGGTTAAGAACGTAAATAATTTACAGGATGTTTTCTTAAATCAAGCACGTAAAAACAAGATTCAAGTTACGATATTCCTTGTATCAGGAGTTCAACTAAAAGGAAATGTTAAGGGTTTTGATAACTTTACTGTTATATTAGAATCAGAAGGAAAGCAAATGATGGTTTATAAGCATGCTATTTCAACGATAGTTCCTGCAAAACCAATCCTTTATACACCACAGTCCCAAGAAGAACTTGGTGAATAAAACTCGCATTTAGCGAGTTTTTTTAATGGGTGACATTCACTTGATTTCTTGACTTCTTGAATTGTTTGTCAATTTAATTTCGATGTTCAGATATTTTTACAAGCTGTTAAAATGGAGGTAAAAAATGCTGGATTTAACTAAGCAATTTATGTTAGAAAAATATGGATTTACAGAAAAAGCAATTGATTTAAGTGAAAAAGCAATGAAGGATATTTCTGATTTGTTTAATAAAATTGATGAAATAAAAGAGTATAATCAACTAAAAGTATTAAAAGCCATGCAGGACGAAAAGTTATCCGATGCTCATTTTACTCATTCAACAGGATATGGTTATGGAGATATTGGACGCGATACGTTAGATAGGGTGTATGCGAGGGTTTTTAACTCTGAGGATGCTCTTGTAAGGCCGCATATAGTATCAGGAACCCATGCTATAACCATAGCTTTGTTTGGCAATTTGCGTCCAAATGATACTTTACTTGCTATAACCGGAAGACCATATGATACATTGCTGCAAGTTATCGGTATCGAAGGTAGTAATATGGGTTCATTAAAGGAATATGGAGTTAATTATAAACAAATTAATTTGTTGGAAAATGGAAAAATAGATTTAGAATCAGTTGTTAATGAACTTTTGAATGATGATTCGATAAGAATGGTTGCTATTCAGCGTTCTACAGGCTACGGGTGGAGACCATCTCTTAGTATAAACGATATTGAAACTGCAATAAAGGAAATTAAAAAGATACGAGAGGATGTTATTATATTTGTAGATAACTGTTATGGGGAGTTTATTGATGTTAAGGAACCAACTGACGTCGGTGCAGATTTGGTTGCAGGGTCTCTTATTAAGAATATTGGAGGAGGTATTGCTCCAACAGGTGGTTATGTAGTTGGAAGAAAAGAATTAGTAGAAAATGCAGCTTATAGATTAACAGCCCCTGGAATAGGTAGGGAATGCGGTTCAACATTTGGTGTTATAAGGCCTATGTTTCAGGGGTTATTTATGGCACCGCATATAACTGCTGAAGCATTAAAAAGCGCTATATTTACATCGAGGATTATGGAGCTTGCTGGATATGAAGTTTCTCCAAAGTATTATGAAAGCAGAAGCGACTTAATTCAGGCAATAAAATTTAACAATAAAGAGCATTTAATTAAATTTATAAAAGGAATACAGAAAGGCTCTCCTGTAGATTCTTATGTAGATTGCGAGCCGTGGGACATGCCTGGCTATACTGACCAAGTTATTATGGCTGCAGGCGCTTTTATACAGGGCTCATCAATAGAATTAAGCGCTGATGCACCAATTAGACCACCATATATTGCCTATGTCCAAGGTGGGCTAACATTTGAACATGCCAAAATTGGAGTTTTAAAAGCATTATCAAATATTTAAATTTCCATAAAAATCAATATTCAAAGGAAAATCAAACAATCACATAGTTAAGTCTAAATTAAAAGGCCGCATAAACATGCGGCTTTTTTAAAATAATTGACTAGTCCAAATTGACAAACAATTCAAGAACTCAAGAAATCAAGTGAATGTCACCAATTACATTTTTCTTATTAAACCTTTTACTTTACCAAGTATTTTACATTCGTTAACAATAATTGGTTCCATGCTTGAATTTTCAGGTTGTAATCTAATATAGCCGTTTTCTTTGTAAAATGTTTTAACAGTAGCACTGTCATCAACCAATGCAACTACTATATCTCCATTATTTGCAGTTGATTGTTGTTCTACTATAAGTAAATCACCTTCAAATATTCCTTTTTCTATCATCGAATCTCCCTTAACCTTTAAAATGAAAGTGTTATTATTTGTTCGAATAAAATCTACTGGTAATGGAAATGTATCTTCTATATTTTCTACCGCAAGTATAGGTTGACCTGCTGCAACTTTACCAACTACAGGGACATTTATTATTTCTTTATCAACTTGCCCATCTAATACTTCAATAGCACGAGGTTTACTTGGGTCACGTCTTATTAATCCCTTCTTTTCAAGTCTCTCCAAATGACCATGAACGGTAGAAGTTGATCTTAAACCAACCGCATTGCATATTTCCCTTACTGAAGGAGGATATCCTTTAGATTGTAGTTCTTTTCTTATAAATTCTAATATTTCATGTTGTTTATCGCTATTTATATTTGACATGTAATTCCACCCCTTAGTATTTTATAAATAAATTATAGCATATATCAAAAAAAATAGCAAACTTATGTTCGCATAGCTATTGACAATCGAACATGTGTTCGTTATAATGATAATAGAACAAATGTTCGAGGAGGCGTTAAAATGAAAAAAGGAAAACTATTAATTTTTGTCCTAGTTATTATTTTAGTGGTATTTCCAGTATTCAAAAAAGTTAAAAGCGAAAAAATAAAGAACCAGGAATACATATACGTTACTGTTAAAAGTGGAGATACAGTTTGGAAGATTGCAAAAAAACATAACATAAATAAAAAAGATATTAGAAAATTAGTTTATGAAATAAGAGAAATAAATAAGCTTGACACATTGATTATTCACCCAGGTCAACTTATAAAGGTCCCCATTGAGTGACATTCACTTGATTTCTTGACTTCTTGAATTGTTTGCCAATTTGAACAAGCTAAATCTAATGAAATTAAGTGAAGAAATACATTGAAATTATTGTTTTTTAAGGAGTAGTTGCTACTCCTTAAATTTATATTATTTCATTTGTTTCTGCAATATTTAATACCAGCACTTAAATTTCCAATATTACTTACTAATACTTTAATAGACTAATACTTTAATTGAGAGAGGTTTGCTAGATCTCTCATCATTAGTCATTTCCTTTAAGATAGTTTTATTTAACTGTATTCCTTAACACTCTTGAGCAAAAATAATAATAATGCTATAATTTATCAGTAAAATTACACAAGGAGCTGATAATATGCAGAAATGTATTTTTGATGATAAAAAGATTTGTAATAATTGCAGCGATTGCAATATTTGCGATTTAGACCAAAGCAAAACATGTGACAACTGTGGAAAATGCATTAGTGTTGATTCCGAATACTTTGAAATTAAAGTTGAAGGTATTTTAGAGAACGAAAGTGAATTTGACGATTATATTTATGAAGAAGATTTAGCATTTGACGAAAAAAGCAATAATAATTCGAGCGAATATGAAGATTCTTGCGATGAAGTAGAGGAGTTGTTTATAGAAGATTTTCCTGAATTGAGAGACAAATATTATAAAAATTTAGAGAAAATATTCTTTAAGAAATAGCCTTGGCGACAGTAAAACCAAGGCTATTTTATCACATGTCCCATTTGACAAACAATTCAAGAACTCAAGAAATCAAGTGAATGTCACTCATTAAGAGGGTTGGACTTAACTGCATCTCTGAGTATTTCATCATCTAAATGGGTATAAATTTGGGTAGTTGAAACGCTTTCGTGTCCTAAAATGTGTTGCAGCGTTCTGATATCAACTCGCCCGTATTTATACATTAGAGTTGCAGCAGTGTGTCTTAATTTATGGGGTGTATATTTATCATCAAATAGACCCGCATTAACTATATATTTTTTAACGAGTAGTTCTACAGTTCTTTTATCAATTCTCTTTTTTCTTTCGCTTAAAAATAATGCATCCTTGTCTATAACTCCATCTTTTGGTCTAACTGTAAGATATGAGTTTATTGCTTTTATAACCAGTTCGTTAAGGTAAACAGTCCTTTCCTTATTACCTTTTCCAATAACAGTAAGTGTATCACCTTTAATTTTACTGATATCTATATTCACGAGCTCAGATAATCTAAGACCACAATTTAAAAATAAAACTATAATTGCATAATCTCTTTCCTTATTTCTACCGTTTATAGAATTTAGAAGAGCTTTGCTTTGCTCAAGAGTTAAATATATAGGATGCCTTTTATTAATTTTAGGGGATTCAAGTTCTCGTGCAGGGTTTTCCTTAAGTATTTTTGCTTTGGTTTCAAGGTAGTTAAAAAAAGACCTTATAGCAGCAGTTTTTCTTGCACGAGCATAGTTGCTGTTGTTTCTTTTGATCGATACATAATTGATAAATGAGTAGATATCATTTAGCTTAATCGATTTTATAAATTCCTCATCAACATCGTAGATATCAATATCTTCAATTTCATTTTTTAATCTATTTTTTATCTTTTTTAAATATTTTAAGAAGAGCCGTATTTCAATTTTGTAACCTGCAACTGTGTTAATGGATTTGCCTTTAACAGTGAACATATAACCTAAAAAATCGTTTAAAATAGGAGGCAGGTTGTCATCAAATATCAATTCCAGTTTATGGCTTTCCATAGCTACTCCCCCATCAATCAGAACTTTAACATTTCGCTAAATTAATATTTAGCGAAATGTTTTCTTCCACTACTTTTATTTATTTCAGTCACATTTTTTGATTTTTTTCTTTTTGAAAGACCTGAGAATAGTAATATACAAAAAGATATATAGATAATTGCAATGAATATAAATAATAAATACCTCAGTATAATCATTAAAATCACCTTATATTCTTTATATCTAAATTTTTCTTATATGTATTAATTATACACTCAATTATTGCACTTCTTAAACTTTTTTCTTCAAGAGTTCTAATACCTTCAATTGTTGTGCCTCCTGGTGATGTTACCATGTCTTTGAGTTCAGCTGGATGCCTTTCTGTTTTCAAGGCTAATTCAGCGCTACCGAGAATCATCATTTCAACAGCAGCATATGCATCCTTTCTTGGAATACCTAATAAAACAGCTGCATCAGCCATAGCTTCCATAAAATTAAATACAAAGGCTGGTCCGCTACCAGTAACCGCTGAATATGCATTCATTAAATCTTCTTTAATAACTTTAATCAAACCTATGTTTCTTAACAAACCTTCAAAATATTGTTTTTCACTATCATTCACAAACTCATTATAGGAAACAGCAATAAAACCTTTTCCTACTAATGATGGTGTATTGGGCATTGTTCTTATTATCTTCTTATACCCTACTACTGCTTCTACTCTTTTAATTTCATATCCTGCTGCCATTGTAATAATTATTTTTTCATCATCCAAAACATCCTTTATCTCATGTAATACATTATCATAAGCATAAGGTTTTACTGCAATAAATATATACTTTGATTTTGCTACAACATCTTTTTCGCTAATGCACACGTTTATACCTGCACTAATATCTTCAATTTTATTTTTATTATGGTCATAGGCAAATATTATATTTGGTTCCACTCCTCCTTGTATCATACCTTTAATAATAGCAGCTCCCATATTGCCACAACCAATAAATCCTATCATAAATTCAGCTCCTTTATTATTTTAAGTTATAATAATATTTTAGTCTATTTTAACTAATAAGAAAAGTTATTTTTGATTTATCAACAACGGTGAATAAGTCTGTTGATTATAATGCATTTTTTGAAGCAAACAAATTCTAATCTCATATTATCTTTCGACTTTTCAGATGAAAATAATTTTCAAATTATAAATGAGTAAAATATGTAAAATTATAGAGAATCCCTATGTAGCTATTTCGACTCATTTCTATTTCGTCCGGGACATTGTTAACATTTCAACAAAGTCTTATTTAAAATAGGATGAACATAAAGATTATGTCCATCCTAACTTTTAACATACTATGCAATTTTATTAATCGTTCATAAAGACAAAAGACTGATTGAATTAAATATCCCCTTATACAAATAAACAACCTATAATTATAGAGATTCTTGAATGCTTGTTTAAATTGACAAACAATTCAAGAACTCAAGAAATCAAGTGAATGTCACTCATACATTGATTTCAACTTTTATGTTTTTTTCTAAAAATTCATTTAAAACAGGGTTTACTTCTTGTTCTAAAAATTCTTCAACCTGTTCTTTGGAACGTCCTATATAATTAGATGGAATAATAGCAGCTTTAATTTCTTCTATATTTAGTTTAAATAAAGGATCTTCAGCAATTCTTGAAATCAAATCGTTATCAAGGCCCATTTCCTTTACTCTTTTGCCTGCCTCCATAGAATGCAATCTTATACGTTCATGCAGCTCCTGCCTGTCACCGCCTTTTTTTACTGCTTCCATCATTACATTTTCTGTAGCCATAAAAGGCAGTTCATCCATAACTCTTTTTTCAATTATTTTAGGATATACAACTAAATTTTCAGTAATGTTAATGTATAAATTTAATATTCCATCTAATGCTAGAAAAGATTCAGCAACTACTATTCTCTTGTTAGCAGAATCATCAAGAGTTCTTTCAAACCACTGTGTAGCTGCCGTTATTGCAGGATTTATAACGTTAGCAATAACATATCTTGAAAGGGATGAAATTCTTTCGCTTCTCATTGGGTTTCGCTTATAAGGCATTGCCGATGAGCCTATTTGATTTTCTTCAAATGGCTCTTCGATTTCTTTAAAACTTTGTAAAAGCCTTAAATCGTTGCTGAATTTATATGCACTTTGCGCGATACTTGCCAATACGTTTAAAACCATTGTATCCTGTTTTCTTGGATATGTTTGCCCGGTAATCTTAAAATATCTATCTTTAAATCCAAGCTTCTCGCAAACTAAATCATCCAATTTCTTCACCTTTTCATGGTCACCATCAAATAAATTTAAAAAGCTCGCCTGTGTTCCTGTTGTTCCTTTTACACCTAATAATTTTAATGAGTTTATTGTGTAGTTTAGGTATTCTAAGTCAATTAATAGGTCTTGAATCCATAGACATGCTCTTTTTCCGACTGTTGTTAATTGAGCAGGTTGTAGATGGGTGTAAGCTAGTGTTGGAAGTTCTTTATAATTTTCTGCAAACCTTTTTAAATTATCTATTACTTTAACTAGCTTCTTTCTTATTAATAGTAAAGCATTATACATTATTAAAACATCTGTATTGTCGCCTACATAACAGCTAGTTGCTCCAAGATGAATCATTGGTTTTGCCTTAGGACATTGTTCTCCATAGGCGTAAACATGTGACATAACATCATGGCGTGTTTGTTTTTCTCTTTCAATTGCAACCTCATAATTTATAGCATCAACATGTGACCGTAATTCATTTATTTGTTCATCTGTTATGTTAAGACCTAGTTCCTTCTCAGCTTCTGCTAAAGCTATCCAAAGTTTTCTCCATGTAATAAATTTATTGTCATCTGAAAATATGTATTGCATTTCATATGATGCATATCTGGTAGAAAGTGGACTTTGATATCTATCATGCATTTTCTTCACCTCATATAATTTATTACTTTATGATTATTATATAGTATTTATTTTAATACAAAAAATATTCTTCATAATATTGTGGACAATAGAATTGTTATTCATTTTATATTTCGGAATGATTGTAAAAAAATAAGAGGATTAACCTCTTATTTTAAGAAATTTTCAATTCTATCTAATCCTTTTTTAATATTTTCCATTGATGTTGCGTATGACAATCTTATAAAATCATCAGTTCCAAAACCTTCTCCAGGAATTGCTGCAACATGTTCTTCATTTAAAAGAGCGTTGCAAAAATCAACTGAACTATTTATTTTATAACCTTTGATTGTTTTACCCTTAATCTTTGTGATATTTATCATTACATAAAATGCTCCAGCAGGTTTTCTACATGAAAGACCTTCTATATTATTTATTCTATCAACCATATAATTTCTTCTCTTCTCAAATTCTTGTTTCATTTTTAAAACTTCATCTTGTGGTCCGTTTAAAGCCTCAACGCTTGCATATTGAGCTATAGTATTTGGGTTTGAAGTAGCATGGCTTTGTATATTAGCCATCAGCTTAGCTATTTCTTCACTGGATGCGGTATAACCAATTCTCCAGCCAGTCATAGCATAAGCCTTTGATACTCCATTTATTATAATTGTTCTGTCTTTAATGTCTTGTCCTAAAGAGGCAATGCTAATATGTTGTTTATCATCATAAATAAGTTTTTCATAAATTTCATCAGATATAATAATCAAGTCATATTTAATTGCTATTTCCGCGATAAATTTCAAATCGTCTAATGTATAAACGGAACCTGTTGGGTTGTTTGGACTGTTTAAAATAATTGCCTTGGTTTTGGATGTAATTGCCGCTTCTAAAACTTCCTTCTTATATCTAAAGTCATCTTCTTCCTTTGTTTCAACAAAAATAGGAACAGCGTCAACCAATTTAACCAACTCAGGATAACTTACCCAATATGGAACTGGAACTATAACTTCGTCACAAGGATTGCAAATAGCAGCAAGCGCATTGAATATGGAATGCTTTGCACCATTTGATATTACAATCTGTGATGGTTTGTATTCTAAATTATTTTCACTCTTTAGCTTTTTGCAAATTGCTTGTTTTAGTTCAATTATACCTGAAGCTGCTGTATATCGTGTTAAACCTTTCCTTATAGCTTCAATAGCTGAATCTTGAATGTTTTCAGGAGTGTTAAAATCAGGTTCACCTGCTCCAAAACTAACAACGTCGATTCCATCTTCCTTCATCTTTTTTGCTTTAGCAGTTATCTCCAAAGTAACTGAAGAAGATATTTGCTTTGCCTTTCTTGATAGTTCCATAAATATTGCCCCCTTAGTATTTATAAATCTCGTTTAAAGTATATTTAATAATATCAAGCGATTCTTCTAATAAAGGTTTATACATTGACTTTATTTTTTCATAATGCTTTAATCCGTTTTCGGTTATTTTATAATTTCTTTTAGTTTTTTTATCAGGCTCTTCCCACCAACCTTCTATTAACAAGTTTTCCTCCATATCCCTCAGCAATGGATAGACCATCCCTGGACTAGGCTTCCATCTGTAGTTTAAAGATTTTTCAATTTTATCTATCAATTCATTTCCATAATGATTTTTTTCCTTCAAAAAATGCAGCACAAAAAGTTTAACCAATGTCGTTGTATTTACCTTGCTTATAATTTGTCTATTCCTGTAGCTTCCATCATTCATAATTCCACCTCAATTTCAGGTATATTTTTAATATAGCATTAATTTATTCATGTGTCCATATGATTATGAAATTTTTCTTTCAAATTAGTGACATTCACTTGATTTCTTGACTTCTTGATTTGTTTGTCAATTTTAAATATAAAGCTTTCATAATATATTTTACGTCTACCTATAAATAAAATCGGCTCTACTGGTCATCTAAGGGTAACAAAACAATAGATTAAGTCCTCTAAATTACAATTAATCAGTTAAGCTTCGTCTAAATTAAAGAACCCCATGAATGATTCCTTTTGATTACTCTCATTAACCATTTTGTGTTTTAACACATTTGGCCAATGATTTAATAACAAAATCATTCAGGGGCTTTACAGACTTTAGAATAGAATTATTAAATAAATCCTTTATCTAGGTTGAACAATAAACTTGATAGCTGTTCTTTCTTCACCTTCTATTTCTATATCAGTGAAGGCAGGTATGCAAATTAAGTCTACTCCGCTTGGAGCAACGAAACCTCTAGCGATAGCCACAGCCTTAACAGCCTGGTTTATGGCTCCTGCACCTATCGCTTGAATTTCTGCAGTGCCTTTTTCTCTTATAACACCTGCTAAAGCGCCTGCTACTGAGTTTGGATTTGATTTTGCTGAAACCTTTAATACTTCCATTTTAATACCTCCTCGAGTTCTATTGTGTAGTCATATTTAATAAATTCTACAAAAATTTAGATTTTCCTGCTAATTAATAAAAAAAACCCCAAAATTATTGGGGTTTATTTTGCATATTCAATTGCTCTTACTTCCCTGATAACATTGACCTTTATTTGACCAGGATATTCGAGCTCGTTTTCAATCTTTTTAACTATGTCTCTTGCTACATGGATGATTTCATCATCGCTAATTTGTTCAGGTTTCACCATTATTCTAATTTCG
Source organism: Caloramator mitchellensis (assembly GCF_001440545.1). Taxonomy (NCBI): domain Bacteria; kingdom Bacillati; phylum Bacillota; class Clostridia; order Eubacteriales; family Clostridiaceae; genus Caloramator; species Caloramator mitchellensis. Next base: position 93,898 of record NZ_LKHP01000005.1, on the reverse strand, counting down.
CGACCTGCTTGTATAGCAAATGACTTTTCAACACCTTCAAATGAGTCTGCAATTTCTTCAAGTTTTTCAAGTCTTTTAATGTATGCTTCAAGTGTTTCTCTTCGTGCACCAGGTCTAGCAGCTGATATGGCATCGGCTGCCTGAACTAGAACCGCTTCTATTGTTAATGGTTCAACATCACCATGGTGTGCCGCAATTGCGTTAACAACAGCAGGTGATTCATTGAACTTCTTTGCAAGCTCACTACCAAGCAAAGCATGTGGTCCTTCTGTCTCGTGATCAATCGCTTTTCCAATGTCATGAAGAAGTCCTGCTCTTTTAGCTATATTAACATCTGCACCTAATTCAGCGGCCATAAGACCAGCTAAATATGCTACCTCAATTGAGTGTTTTAATACATTTTGACCATAACTAGTTCTGTATTTTAATCTACCTAACATTTTAACAAGCTCAATATGAAGTCCATGAACACCCGTCTCAAAGGCTGCCTGTTCACCCTGCTCTCTAATTTCATTGTCTATTTCTTTCTTTGCTTTATCAACCATTTCTTCAATTCGTGCTGGATGAATTCTTCCATCAGCAATTAATTTTTCGAGAGCAAGTCTTGCAACTTCTCTACGAATTGGGTCAAATCCTGAAAGAATAACTGCCTCAGGAGTGTCATCGATAATCAAATCTATACCTGTTAATGTTTCAAGAGTTCTTATGTTTCTGCCTTCTCTACCTATAATTCTTCCCTTCATTTCATCATTTGGTAGAGTTACAACAGAGACTGTTGTCTCAGCTACATGATCAGCTGCACATCTTTGAATAGCATATGAAATAATTTCTCTTGCCTTTTTATCAGCTTCTTCTTTTGTTTTGGTTTCGATGTCTTTTATTAGCAGTGCAGCTTCATGTCTAACCTCTTGTTCAACATTTTTTAATATTATTTGCTTTGCTTCTTCAGCAGTTAATCCAGCAATTCTTTCCAATTCTTCATTTTGCTTTTTATAGAGTTCTTCAACCTCATTTTGTAAATGTTCTATTTCTTGAAGCTTTTTATTTAGGCCATCTTCTCTTTGTTCAAGAGATTCTACTTTTTTATCAAGAGTTTCTTCTCTTAATATAAGCCTTCTCTCCATCCTTTGAAGTTCATTTCTTCTTTCTCTAACTTCTCTTTCAAATTCGTTTCTGAGCCTATGAACCTCTTCCTTAGCCTCTATAACAGCTTCCTTCTTTTTAGATTCAGCTTCTTTTTCTGCTTCTTGAATAATTCTATTTGCTTCTTCTTCAGCGCTCTTGATTTTGTTTTCTGCAATATTCTTTCTAATTATATATCCAGCTATAAAAGCTATTACCCCAACAACTACTATAGCTATTATCCAAATAATAGTTTGAATAATTACACCTCCTTTGTTTATCATATATTTATTGATATATAAATTCAAATAGCTTAAAATCTATTTGATTTACTCTCCAAGTTAATGAATTTGATACCTGGAGAACTAACGAGAAACAAATACTTGAAGCACATTTCACTTCCCATGACATTAGAAAATTTCAAATTCTTAATTAGGAAAAGCCTACCAAACATTATTATATCATGTCATCATGATATTGTGCAAGAATATTAGATTTCATTCCTGCATATGTTTGTTTAATTAATTGTATTATAGATTAATATTCATGTCAAGCTACCCTTGAGCTGTTCAACTTGGCTTATCCCATTATTTAATGTAACCCTGTATACATAGTCACCATTCTCTAATAGATGAACATTGTGAGTGACCATTATTACTTGCCTATTAAACATATCCGATAAATTCTTAATAAACTCGGCAACATTGACTATGTAATCATCACTTACATGTTTAGCTGGTTCATCTAAAACAAGTGGGCCTTCAATCTTAGGAGAATGAATTTCCATCATGGCTACTCTAATTGCAAGCGAAATAATGTCAACTACTCCCCCACCCCTGGCTTCTTGAGGTTTAGTTGCTACGATTGTTCCATTATGATTTGAAACAACATAAAATTCTGCATCTATTTTATCTGCTTTTTCTCTAAGCTCAATTTTAAATTCGATATTGCCATCAAAAATATATTGAAGACATTGAGTTATCAAATATTCCATCTGACTCTTTGACTGTTCTCTAGCAAATTCGGATGTCTTTTTTAGCAATACCTTCACTTTTCGTAATCTTTCCAACTCATCTTCTATTTGAATCAATTTTTCATTTTGCTCCTTTAAAGTTAGGAGCAAATTCTGTTTAATACCTTCTTTTATATAGTAGTTCTTATACTCATTTTCTAAATCTTGACTATATTTTGCTATTATATCGTCATACATGCTATCACCTGTTTCCATTGCCGTAAAGTATATTGTCTGGAGGCAGTGCTCCCTCAATTTCTTTTATTATTTGTTCAATTTCTTGCTTTAGCTTATCAATTTCAAGCTCAAGTTCATCAGGCTTAACGCCCATTTCTTCTAACTGCTTTATCAAATCATATTTTTGCTTTTGCAACGATTCAAGTTTTGTTTCTGCCTTTATCTTAAGGTTTTTTGCCCTTTCAATTTTTTCCTTTAATAATTGAAGCTTATCTTCGTAATTATTCATTTTAAATTTCTCCTTTCAATTCGTTTAGAACATGTTCTATAGAATTTTCATTAATCTCCGATAGGCACACTGGACACTTTCCAAGTTTTTTTAGATACTGAGCATATTCTTTTATATATTTTTCATTTTCTTTACTATGAGTTTCTATATTGTTTTTTTCCGTTTCAATTTCTAAATTTAATTGTTTTAACTTCGAAAATAATTCATTAATCCTATTAAATTTTTCTAATTGCTCACTAGCTTCATTAAAGTTTTGATTAGCTTTATTTATTAATCTAAAATATCCAATATATTCTTCTCCCTTTGAAATAGACTTGTTCAAAGAATTAAAGTCATTTAATTTGTCATAAAGTGTCTTTAATTTATTTATTCTATTCTCAACAAAATCTCTGTATTTTTCAGCATTTGAAACTTTAACAAGCAAATTTAAAATATAAAACAATTTTTCAATATCCTTTACTGTTGTAGAATATTTGTTAAGTTTATCTACCATAAAAGTAAGCTGGTTTGCTTTTTCAATAAATGTTTGGTATTTTTCAACGGCAAATTCCGTGTGTTGAGTAAGCTCTAAAACATTTTGGTTGTTATTAATCTCATCTGTCAAATTACACAGCTGCATATTCAGCTTTTGAAATTTCTTATATTTTTCATTTAAATTTATTAGATTATTTACAATTAAATATAATTCGTTTGCAGGCTTCAGATAATTTAAATAATAATTTATTTTACTGATTTCTTTATTAATTTCTTCAATTTCATATTTATATTTTAATAAAATTTTAATTTTTTCATCAAGCAGCTTGATTTTATCGACTAATTGTTCTTTTAACTTTAAGTAATTCAACTCTTCTTCTAAATTTTCATATTGTTTCAGGTCTTGATTAGTTTTATCTATACCTTCAATTATCTTTTTTCTGCTTACTTCAAAATTTAATATATCCCTATCGAGCATCTTCAAAGCAGCATCAATATAATGAACGCCTACTAGTTTTCCTATAGCCTTTGCCTTAATTGGTCCTGACTCGCTTAATAAAAAAGGGCCTTGTAACTGTTCGGCTATATTAATGCTTTCAACAGATTTTTCATCAATATAAACCTTTCTAATGCCATGCGCCTTTATAATATCTTCGGGAATATCATTACCAAAACCCTCAAATCTAGTTTCATGGCCTTCGGGATTAACTAAAATATATATATTCTTATTTTTACTTTTTTCTCTAATAATAACAGTATTATCATCTAACGTTAAGGTTACCTTGCAATTGCTTTCGCCCTGCCTTATAAAATCTGCTCCTTTAGGTTCATTATATAGAACCCATTTGAGAGCTCTTATTATAGCTGTCTTACCATTGTCGGACGGTCCAGAAATTACATTCAATCCATTTACAAAATCTATTTTTGAATGTTTATGTGATTGAAAATTTTCTATTTCAATAGTCTTTATATATCTCATCAATCAATCACTTCCTCTAAAGAGATTAGTTCCTGTGCCTTAGTTAATCTGTCCAGAGCTTCCTTTTTAATATCTTCTGGAATGTTTTCAATAGTTGCTATTTCATTTATCAATTTTTCTAATTTTAGCGTTTCAAAGTTTCCGTAGGATGTAATTTGATTTGCAAATTCATTAATTAAATTCATCTTCTTGTATTCTTCTTGTAGCTTCTCTTTATCTAAAACTTCTTCTCCCTTTTTAGCACACTTCAATTGCCTCAATTCTATAGAAATGTCATCATTTATTTCAATTACTAAATAAGAAGGCATTCTGTCTATTTCTGAGATTGAATTGCTTACTCTTGCTATTGCACCTGGATTAATAAAATACTTTTTATCATATTTTTTTATTCCAAACCCTGAGTGATAGTGACCGGCTATTGTTATATCAGCCATCGTCTTATTGCATATTTCATCAATTAGTGTATGATGTATTCCTTTGATAAAAGGTCTGTCAAGTAGAAAACCATGAACGATGTGAATTGCAAAATCAGCTGATTTTTCATTCAATATATATGAATCTTTATTTTCATCATCAACTCCATAAAAATAATGCCCACCTGTAATTTGAACAGTTTTACCCTCCCCAGCAAATAGTTTTGGTTCTTTGCTTAAAAATTCAATTATCCCCGTTTCTTCAAGTATTCCCAACATAGTTTTTCCAACAACTTCAGGATTTTGTCCAAAAACATCGTGATTTCCTATAACTGAATAAATAGGCAACGGAAATCTTTTTATGATAGATAAAAATTCTTTAACAACAGATATGGATACATCTGGCCTTTCAAATAAATCTCCGCCAAATAATACCGCATCTATTTTTTCTGACTTAGTCACTTCAACAAGTTCAATAAACTTGTTTTTTAATGTTTCAACAAAATTATCTTTTCTCGACTTAGGATTATTTCCTCTGATATGAGTATCGGTAAAAAACAAAAACTTCATATTAATCACCATCTTCAAAATTATCATTTAATATTTCTCTTAATACCTTTAATACTAAATCACTTTCATAACCTTTATAAGATAAAAAATTATAGAGCCTGCCTTTAATGTGTTTACTATCTTTAATATTTCTTAGTTTTTTTAGAGCTAATGTTTTGGCATTTTTATAAATTTCATCTTCATCAATATCTATTTCTTTTAAATCTACTTTGATTCCCTTATTTAATAATTTTAATCTAATATTTCTTGTTCCAACTTTTTTATTTAAACAATCATTTATAAACATTATAGCATATTTTTCATCGTCCAATAAATTATAGTCTGTAAGTTTTTCAATAACTTTGTTAACTATATCATTTGAAAAACCTTTGTTTATCATTTTTTCTCGAACTTCTTTTGTGGTATATCGTTTGATTCCTAATATTTTTAAAGAGTAATTATATGCTCTACTAAATTCACAGTTATAAATTATTTCATTAATTTCATCAACTGTATAATTTCTTCCTTCTTTTATGTCATACTTAATTAAATCTTCGATAGTTGATGTAAAAGAAACTTGATTATCCAATTTAATAATATAATAATCGTTATACTTGGATTTTTGAATATCAACAATTTTCATTTAAACCACTCCAAAAAAAACATCCCCTAAGGGATGTATTATTCAGCCTGCTTCAATTCATGATTTTCAATCGTGCTTAATTGTATCAAAGGTAAATTATACTTTTCACGAATTTTGTTTTCTATTTCAACTGCAATTTGAGGATTGTCCTTTAGATATACTTTGGCATTTTCTCTTCCTTGACCTAATTTAACGTCCTTATACGAAAACCAAGCTCCGCTCTTTTGAACTATATCGCAAGACACACCAACATCGAGTATGTTACTTTCTCTTGAAATACCCTCACCATACATAATATCAAATTCGGCTTGCTTAAATGGAGGAGCAACTTTATTTTTTACAACCTTTACCCTTGTTCTACTTCCAGTTATATCTTCACCCTGCTTAATTCCGTCAACCTTTCTAACGTCAAGTCTAACCGATGCATAGAATTTTAAAGCTCTACCACCTGGAGTAGTTTCGGGATTTCCAAACATAACGCCTACTTTTTCTCTTAATTGGTTTATAAAAATTGCAACACATCTCGATTTATTAATAGCTCCGGCAAGTTTTCTTAATGCTTGTGACATAAGTCTTGCTTGCAATCCAACATGGGCGTCTCCCATTTCACCTTCTATTTCAGCCTTTGGAACAAGCGCAGCAACAGAGTCGATTACTAAAACATCTATAGCACCCGACCTTACTAGCGCTTCAGCAATTTCAAGAGCTTGTTCTCCTGTATCTGGTTGTGATACGATAAGATTTTCGATATCAACTCCAAGTTTTCTAGCATAAACTGGGTCTAACGCATGCTCAGCATCAATGAATGCTGCTGCACCGCCAGTCTTTTGTGCTTCTGCAACAATATGAAGTGCAACAGTAGTTTTTCCTGACGATTCAGGACCATAAATTTCAACTATTCTTCCCCTTGGAACTCCACCAATACCAAGTGCAATATCTAAATCTAAAGAACCTGTAGAGATAGCTTCAACGTTTAATTTAGAGTTTTCACCAAGCTTCATTACAGAACCTTTACCAAATTGCTTTTCAATTTGGCTCATCGCCAATTCTAGTGCCTTTAATTTTTCGTTGTTCATCATTATCTCTCCTTTGCGAACATCTGTTCTTATTGTATTATACATTATTTTAATTATAAGGTCAATAAAAATAGTTTATTATTTAAATTATTTCATATTTATTTGTATGATAAACATATTTTTAAAATATTATTAAACCTTTATATCATTTATGATAATATCAGTTCTGATTATGTTATTTTACTTAGTCATTTAATAACATTTATTCCTATGTTTCTTGGTTTGACAATGAAGCATCCACGTTATCTTATATATATACTTACTAATTCAAACATTTTTTAATTAAATTATAAAACTTTATTCACGATGTCTTTAAAAAGGGCTAAGAATTAAAGTCTTTGCGAAGTTAAAGTGCTTGATTGGATTAGTTGGATTCATTTACTTGTCCTATTTGACAAACAATTCAAGAACTCAAGAAATCAAGTGAATGTCACTAATAAATAAGGCCCTCGAATGAGGGCCTTATCACGTTCTATAATCTATAACATCTTTATTTTTAACAAAATAATCAACGCCTGAAACAATTGTAATAACTATTGCAATAGCCATCAGTATTTCGCTATAGGGAACTTCGACTAGCGATGCTATTATTGCAATTATTTGAATAACTGTTTTTGCTTTGCCCCAGTTGCTTGCCGCAATAACTCTACCTTCTGAAGCAGCAAGGGAGCGAAGTCCTGTTACTGCAAATTCTCTTGCAACTATAATCATAACTGCCCATGAAGCTATTTTTTCAAGTTCAACAAGAGAAACAAGGGCCGATGTTACAATAAGTTTATCTGCCAGCGGGTCCATAAATTTTCCAAATTTAGTTACTTCCTTTCTACTACGAGCAATATATCCATCCAAAGTATCAGTAATAGCAGCTATTATAAATATTGCTGCAGCAAAAAGATTACCGTATTTAATTTTAATAGCAATAAAGAAAAGAAATACAGGAACAAGAATAATTCTAAGTATAGTAAGCTTATTTGCTAGATTCATAATAAACATCTCCCGCCAAATCATAAGTATAAGTTTTATTAATCTTCACTTTAACAATATCGCCTTTATTTAAATTATTTGAATTAACAAATACGTTCTGGTCAATTTCTGGTGCATCACCATAAGTTCTTCCGAAATATTGCCCCTTATTGTTCTTACCATCTATTATAACATCAAATATTTTTCCTAACAAGTTTTGGTTATTTTGTGCAGATATATAGCTTTGTTGTCTCATTAAAATGTCCTTTCTTTTTTCCTTAATTTCAACATCTATTTGGTCCGACATTTCAAATGCAGCTGTTCCTTCTTCAGGAGAATATGTGAAAATTCCCACTCTCTCAAGTTTATACTCATACAAAAATTCCTTTAACTCGTCGAAATCATCATCAGTTTCTCCTGGAAAACCAACAATTATTGAAGTCCTAATTACTGCATCATCAATTTGTTTTCTAATTTTATCTATCAATTCAATTATTTGTCCTTTTGTAGTTCTTCTATTCATTTTTCTTAAAATTTTATCGCTAATATGCTGGATAGGAATATCAAAATAATGCAATACCTTTTTACTATCCCTAATTGTTTCAATCAGTTCATCTGTAATCTCTTCAGGATAAGCATACATTAAACGTATCCATTCAATCCCCTCAATTTTTTCAATTTCATTTAGAAGTTTTGGTAGTTCTTTCTTTCCGTATATATCAACTCCATACATTGTTGTATCCTGAGCTACTAATATTACTTCCTTTACATTTTTTTGTGCAAGCTGCTCTACTTCTGTTATTATGTCCTCAATCCTCTTGCTTCTAAATCTGCCTCTTAGTTTCGGTATTATACAATATGAACAGTTGTTATTACATCCTTCAGCAATTTTAACATAAGCATAATGACTTGGCGTAGTAAGTATTCTATCTTCCATTTCAAGTCTAAAATCTAAAGGGTCTACTTTTACTATTCCATTAATACCCTTCAGTGTTTTGTCTACTATATCACAAATATCTCTATAACTTCCGACTCCAAGTATTGCGTCAATTTCTGGCATTTCCTGGAGTAATTCTTCTCTGTATCTTTGAGCCATGCAACCAGTAACGATAATAGATTTACATTGTCCCTCTTCTTTATTTTTAGCCATTTCTAATATTGTTTCTATTGATTCCATTTTAGCTGATTCAATAAAGCCACAAGTATTAACTATAATAACATCAGCTTTTTTCTCATCATTAACTATAGTATATCCATTTTTTGATAAAATTGATAACATAATCTCTGCATCTACTCTGTTTTTATCACAACCAAGTGATATAAAACCTACATTAAACATGTCAAACTCTCTCCTTCTATATTTCCTGGGTAATTTTAACATTCATGTCAATTACCGCATATAATCTTTGTTTTTCATCGTTTTTCTTTATTTTTCATAATAAAACATTTTATATTCAAAAGCGACATAAATATTATACTACAGGCCATAAAAAAATAATATATTTCGACACAAAAAATTATTAATTTTTCATTAATTATTAACTTCTTTGCTAAATAAAATACTCCCATTAATTTATTTCACATTACCTTAGGAAATAAATTAATGGGAGTAAATTAAAATTCATCTTTTGTAATTAATACCTGCCTTGGTTTACTGCCATCCTGTGGGCCTACTACTCCTCTTTTTTCCATCTCTTCTATCAACCTTGCTGCTCTATTAAATCCCACTCTTAGTCTTCTTTGTATCATAGATGCTGATATTTGACCAAGTTCAACCGCAAGTTCTATAGCCTCAGGAAGTAATTCGTCTGCTTCCTCATCAAATTCAACCTTATCCTTGCTCTGGTTAATTTTTTCAATAATGTCTTCGTTATATTCAACTTCAGAGGATTTTTTTAAGTATTCTACTATATTCTCGACTTCCTTTTCAGATATAAAAGCCCCTTGTATCCTTATAGGTTTATTTTCACCAATAGGTAAAAATAACATATCGCCCTTACCTAAAAGTTTTTCAGCTCCTGCCATATCAAGAATTGTTCTTGAGTCTATTTGGCTAGAAACAGCAAACGAAATCCTTGAGGGAATGTTAGCCTTAATAACTCCAGTAATAACATCAACGGAAGGCCTTTGCGTTGCAATAATAAGATGTATTCCTGCTGCTCTTGCCATTTGCGCAAGCCTCGTTATAGCATCCTCTACTTCATTTGGAGCTACCATCATCAAATCAGCCAATTCATCAATAATTACTACTATTTTGGGCAGTTTAACCCCATCTCCTTTATCTTCCATTAATTTATTATAGCTTTCAATATTTCTGACATTATTATCAGCAAATAGCTTATATCTATTTGTCATTTCTAAAACAGCCCATTCAAGCGCAGACGCTGCTTTTTTAGGTTCGGTAACAACCGGAATTATCAAATGGGGTATACCATTATAAATTGATAGTTCAACAACCTTTGGGTCTATTAAAAGCATTTTAACATCATTAGGTGATGATTTATATATAAGGCTGGTTATCAATGTGTTAATACATACACTTTTGCCAGAACCTGTTGCCCCTGCAATTAAAAGGTGCGGCATCTTTGCTATATCTGTTACAACACATTTTCCGCTTATATCTTTACCAAGAGCAAAAGCAACTGGTGAATTAAACTTTATAAATTCCTCGGACTCAATCACCTCTCTAAGGCTTACAGGAATTACTTCTTTATTTGGAACTTCTATACCTATTGCTGATTTCCCAGGGATTGGTGCTTCAATTCTAACGCTAGGAGCTGCAAGATTAAGCGCTATGTCATCTGCAAGATTGACAATTCTACTAACTTTAACCCCAGCTCCTGGATGGAGTTCATACCTTGTAACTGATGGTCCCTTTGTCACCTGAACTACCTTTGCTTCTATTCCAAAACTCTGTAAAGTTTCTTCAAGCGCCTTTGCGTTATTTATTAATTCCTTCTTATCTGTTGCTGATGATTTAATTTTAGTTTCACTTAATATGTTGATTGGAGGAATGGTATAATGGATATTTTTTTGACTCAAATTCTCACTCGGAATGTTTATATTGACATCTTCGCTCTTGTTCTTATTTTCTTTGCCATTATCTGAATTATTTAAATTAATCAATTTTGAGCCTTTCTTATTCTCAAAAGAATCATGCTCTTTTATTTTAATTGGTTCAACGATATTTATTTCTGAATTTTCATTCTCATCAATATTTTCATCTAATTCTTCATTTAATTGTTTGTTTGCTTTCTCCTTTGTCTTCATATTTAAATTAAAATTATGTATCTTGGTTAACATAAATTTAATTATGTCACCCACTGATTTTTCTGTAATTAATATTACCAATATAATTGCAATTGCAGTAAGAACTATATATGCTCCAATTTCTCCAAAAAGCTTTAATAATGGCAAATCGATTAGTTCGCTTAATATTCCTCCACCCTTTCTTGTAATACCTATATTGTATATTTTAATAAGTTTAGTTTTAAATTTAAGTTTAACAAACTCATTAGAATATTTGACATGAATAAATAATACTATATCAAATATTAATAACCAAATAGCAACAAATCTTTGCCTTAGCTTAATATTCTTATTGATTATCATAAAAATACCTATTAATATTAATGCAAAGGGAAATAAATAAGCACCTATACCTAATAGACCAAAAAAGAAATCTACAAATATTTTTCCAACGATGCCTGTAGGTTTAAAAAAAATACTTATTATTATTAATAGAGAAACAGCCGTTGTAATTATCCCATAAATTTCAGTAATAAATTTCTGATTCTTGTTCTTAGCTTTCCCCATAGATATCACCCCTTAAAATAATTCTACAAGTATTTTCTTTTCCCTGCAAAAAGTAATCAAATTATAACATAATTAAAAAAATAAATCAAAGGCTCAGTTTTGCCTTTGATTTATCATTTCCTTTAACTTGTTTATTGCCTGGCTCAATCCTCCAACTTCGTTAATAAGGCCTTCTTCAACCGCCTGTTTTCCAATTAATATTGTTCCCATATCATTTAATAGTTCATCAGTCTGAAGCATCATTTCTCTTAATCTTTCCTTATTTATACTTGAATTTCTTTCAATAAAGTTTAATATTCTATCCTGCATTTTACTAAAATATTCAAAAGTCTGTGGCACTCCAATTATCAGTCCATTCATCCTTATAGGATGAATAGTCATTGTAGCTGTAGGTGAAATGAAAGAATAATCAGTTGAAACAGCAAGTGGAACCCCAATACTATGTCCCCCACCTATAACCAGTGATACTGTAGGTTTTGATAAACTATTAATCATTTCTGCAATTGCAAGACCAGCTTCTACATCACCACCAACTGTATTTAATATAACTAAAACTCCCTTAATGTTTGGATTCTCTTCGATTGAAACAAGTTGAGGTAAAAGATGCTCATATCTTGTCGTCTTGGTTTGTGGTGGAAGAATTGTGTGTCCCTCAATCTGCCCGATTATCGTTATCGTAAAAATATCAGAATTATAATCAGGAATAGTGGGACTCCCAACTTCCTTCAGATTATCAAGTTTTTCATTTGCTTTTTCTTTTTCAACTGGCTGTATTTCATCATTTTCTATTGTTTGAGGTTTATCATCATTCTTTTTTTTCGGCATACTATCACCTCTCTAAAAATAGTCTAACCATATTTCAAAAACTAATTCAGCCATAAAAAATAATCTGTAGATATCTACAGATTATAGAGTATTATAACTCAAATGCTTTATGAAGAACATTTATTGCGTTAAATGTATCCTCTTCTTTTACAAGGCACCAAATAGTTGAGTGTGAATCGGCAGTTTGAAGTATTTTGATTCCATTTTGGTTAAGTGCTCTTAGTATTTTAGCCATAACACCAGGAACACCCTTCATTCCATTCCCTATTACAGCAATTTTACTACAGTTTGAAATAATATTATATTTTACATTTAAACCTTTTAGTAATTCTTCTACCTTTGGGACATCATTTGTATCAATTGTAAAAGCTTTATAAGTCGGGAAAACATTAATAAGATCAATACTAATTTTATTTTCAGCGAGAATATCGAATATTTCGTTATTATCTTCATCATCAAAGAAAACGCTTATTTGTGAACGATTAGATAAATGAGTTATTCCTGTTATAATCTTATTCTTGCTTTCTCGCGAAGAAGAAATTATTGTTCCAGGAGCATTAGAAAGAGTATTTTTTATATATAAGGGAATATTGCCCTTCATGGCGTATTCAACTGCTCTTGGATGAATCACCTTAGCACCCTGATCAGCCAATTGAAATACTTCGTTATAACTAATCCTATTAATTACCTTTGCATCAGGAACTATCCTTGGATCAGCAGTCATAATTCCATCTACATCAGTGTATATTTCAATACATTCAGCCTTTAAGGATTCACCTAGTATTGATGCTGTTAAATCGCTTGCTCCTCTTCCTAATGTAGTAAAATCTCCGTCTTTAGTCATTCCCTGAAATCCAGTGACTATTGGAGTGATTCCGGCATACAATAAATCCATTATGTTCTTAGTATCAACTTTTAATACTTCAGCATTTCCATATTCATTATTAGTTATAATTCCAGCTTGACCTCCTGTTAATACCCTAACCTTGTAGCCTCGTTTTTCCATTGTTTCAGCCATAACTACTGCCGAAATTATCTCTCCACAACTTAAAAGCAAATCTACTTCTCTTCTATTTATACTGCAATTTCCATTATTAATCAGAGATAATAATGTATCAGTTGCATATGGATCTCCTTTTCTTCCTATTGCTGATACAACAACTACTGGTTTATATCCTCTATCAATCGCCTCAATTATTCTATCGGCTACTATTTCTCTTCTTTGTTGTGTAGCAACAGAGGTTCCACCGAATTTTTGAACAATAAGTTTCATTATCTATTCCCCCTTAACAATTTGCAAAAACAAAGTCCTATTATATTATACATCTTTTTTGGGGGAATGGTGCAAGAATTTTGTTAACCTTTGTAATCAATTATCAAAGTTTTTTCTCCTATTTTTATTTTACTGTTCCAGGGAATTTCTATATAATCTTTTCCTTTTAAAAATAAAAACCTTGAATTTTCATCCTCAACAAGTATGGATTTTATCTCGCCACTTTTTTTGTCAAAAATTATTTCACTATCCCCTAAATATCCATACTTATAACCATTAAATACATTAACTATCTCTAAATCCATAAGCTCGCTTAATCTTATGCTCATTAAATCACCTCCATACAAAATCTTACTAAATATTATATTAAAGAAAAAGGCTTTATAGACCAGTTGATCCAAAGCCCTTTTCTCCTCTTTGTGTTTCATCCAATTCATTTAACTCTACTATTTCAGGCAACTCAATCCTATTTATAACCATCTGGGCAATTCTATCTCCTCTTTTGATTATAAATGGCTTATCTCCAAAATTAATCAAAATAACATTAATTTCGCCTCTATAGTCACTATCAATAGTTCCGGGGGTGTTAACAAGTGAAATTCCATGTTTTAATGCCAAACCACTCCTTGGCCTAATCTGTGCCTCAAACCCCTTAGGAAGCGATATAACTATTCCCGTAGGAATTAATTTTATCTTATTTGGTTCTAAAACGATTTCTTCATAAACATTAGCAAACAAATCCATCCCAGCGCTTCCATCTGTCATATACTTTGGCAAAGGTAAATCCTTAGCGTTTTCAACTCTTTTTAAATATAATTTCATTGCAATCACCTATCAGTTTTTTAAATTTATCTTCTTTTATTTTTCTACCCACAGCTGCTGCTGATAAGATTCCTTTGCTAAATACAAGCTCTATTATTTCATTTATATCATCTACTGTTATATCATCAATCTTTTTTAACACTTCCTTAGGCTCATAAACCTTATCAAGCATTAATTCAGATTTCCCAATTCCAAACATCCTGCTTGAAACAGATTCTAATCCAAGGATATAACTGCCTTTTAACTGTTCCTTTATTTTGTTCAACTGTTCCAAAGATATTTTTTTATCCATCAAGCTCTTTATTTCATTTGCAACTGAATTCATGGCTTTTTCTAAAAAAATCTTATTCAATGCAAACTGAATATTGAAGGTTCCTTTATTTTTATAAGAAGAGGTATAGGAATATATAGTATATACATATGCCATCTCTTCTCGAAGAACCTGGAATAATCTTGAACTCGTTCCTCCACCGAAATAATTATTTACAGCCAGCAGCGCATATAATTTTTCATTACCAAGTTCAATTCCATCTAAAGTCAATGCTACGTGAACTTGTTCTATATCTTTGTTTTTAACAAGTATATTGCTCTTTATTTCTGGATTTGAAAAAGAAATATTAGCATCGTCTTTAGCTGACCAATCTTCAAATTTGCTTTTTATTTCTTCAATTATCAAATCCTCATCAAAGTTTCCCGCAATAGAAATTACTGTGTTTTGTGGAGAGTAGGTTTTGTTAAAGTAGTTTACTATTTTCTCTTTATTTAATTCTTTAATAGTTTTTGTATAACCCAAAATAGGTAAAGACAGAGAATCATCTCCCCAAGTTGCTGAAGATAGTAAATCTGCAACCAAATCCTCAGGAGAATCTTCATACATATTTATTTCTTCAATTACTACGCCTTTTTCTTTATGTATATCTTCGTCAGAAAACCTTGGATTTTTTATCATATCACTCAAAACATCAATGCCTATTTTATAATGAGCATCAAGCATTTTTACATAGTAACACGTTGACTCTTTTCCTGTAAATGCATTAATTTGTCCACCTAAATCTTCAATATCCTCTGCTATTTGTTTTGCAGTTCTATTTTTTGTCCCTTTAAACATCATATGTTCGATGAAATGAGAAACTCCATTGTTTGTAATATTCTCGAATCTTGATCCACTTCCAATCCATACACCTATACTAATTGAGTTTACATAAGGAATTTTTTCATAAACAACTCTTATTCCATTTTTCAAAGTTAATTTTCTAAACATAAATCTCACCCTTTTAATATATTGCAAACAAAAATATTATAATTCAAAAATAAGAAAAATAAAACACTAATTTATTTCTCTATTTATATTATTTACAAAAATGCGATCAAAAAATCAAAAAAGGCTTAAAATAAGCCCTTTTTATGAATTTTCATCTGTTGCTTCCGGTTTTGGCAATGCATCTTTTCGTGATAGATTTATTCTTCCAAGGTTATCGATTTCAGTTACCTTAACCAAAACTTCATCGCCTATATTAACGACATCTTCAACCTTGTTAACTCTTTCATGAGCCAATTTTGAAATATGGCAAAGACCTTCTTTTCCTGGAAGAATTTCTATGAATGCTCCAAACTGAGTAATTCTATTGACTCTTCCAAGATAAAATTCTCCCACTTGAACTTCTTTTGTTATACCTTCAATTATCTTTTGTGCCATTTTTCCACTTTCTGGATTCGGACTGCTTATGTAAAGTCTTCCATCATCTTCTATATCTATTTTGACTCCAGTATCTGCAATTATTTTATTGATTGTCTTTCCTCCAGGTCCAATAACATCTCTTATCTTTTCAGGGTCTATCATCATGCTGATTATTCTTGGAGCATATTTTGACAATTCTTTTCTTGGTTCAGGAATCCTATCCAGCATAACCTTTAATATTTCCATTCTTGCCTTACGCGCTTGATGTATTGCTCTTTTAATAGTTTCCTCAGGTAGACCCTTTATTTTTGTATCAACCTGAATTGCAGTTATACCTTTTTCTGTTCCTGCTACTTTAAAATCCATATCTCCAAAGAAATCTTCTATTCCTTGTATATCTGTAAGTATTTCTGCTTGTGTTAAGTCTTCGTTTGTAACCAATCCCATAGCAATACCAGCAACTGGTCTAATAATCGGAACACCTGCATCCATTAGAGCAAGTGTGCTGGCACATACGCTTGCCTGAGAAGTTGAACCATTTGAACTTAAAACTTCAGAAACTAATCTTATAGTATACGGAAATTCAGTTTCCGATGGAATAACTGGTTCAAGAGCCCTTTCAGCAAGAGCACCATGGCCAATTTCTCTTCTTCCAGGTCCTCTTAAGAATTTAACTTCACCAGTTGAATATGGTGGGAAATTGTAGTGGTGCATATATCTTTTGAATTCCTCATCACCTAACCCATCAAGAATTTGAACATCCCCAAGTGCTCCTAAAGTTGCTACTGTTAACACCTGAGTTTGACCTCTCTGGAAAAGTCCCGAGCCATGAGTTCTTGGAAGTATTCCTACATCACTGTAAAGTGGTCTTATTTCTTCAAATGTTCTACCATCAGGTCTTCTCTTTTCTTCAAGAATCATCCTTCTCACATGTTCCTTCATAATTCGATATAGAACATCATCTATATCCTTTTCAGCTTCTGGGAAAATTTCAGCAAAATGTTCAAAAACATCTTCTTTAACTATATCTACGCTGTCCTGTCTCTCAATTCTATCAGTATGCTGCATTGCTTCCCAAAGCTTTTCAGTTGCATATTCTCTAACTGCTACTTCTATTTCATCAGGAACTTTATAAAGTATTGGAGTAACCTTCTCTTTCCCAATTTGAGCGGTTATTTCATCCTGAAATTCATTTATTTCCTGGCATGCCTTAAATCCAAACATAATAGCTTCAAACATGTCTTCCTCAGGCATTTCCTTAGCTCCAGCTTCAATCATCATTACCCTTTCCTTTGTTGCCGAAACGATTAGATGCAAATCCGATTTTTCTCTTTGCTCAGACGTTGGATTGATTATGAATTTTCCATCTATTCTACCGACAAGAACAGATGAAACTGGTCCCTCAAAAGGTATATCAGATATACACAATGCTAATGATGCAGCATTCATAGCTGCTATCTCTGGAGGATTATCTGGATCAACTGAAAGAACCGTGCAGACTATTTGCACATCGTTCCTATAACCTTTTGGAAATAATGGTCTTATAGGTCTATCTATTGCTCTTGCTGATAATATCGCCTTCTCTGTTGGTTTTCCCTCTCTTTTAATAAAGCCTCCAGGTATTTTGCCTATAGCATATAATCTTTCCTCGTAATCAACGCTTAGAGGAAAGAAGTCGATGCCCTCCTTTGGCTCTGGTGAAGCATTTGCAGTTGCTAAGATTACCGTGTCGCCATAGCTAAATAAAACAGCACCATTTGAAAGTAGTGCATATTTCCCTATATCAGCTTTAAATTTTCTTCCTGCAACTTCTCTCTCAAAAATATGTTGCATAATTTACCTCCCTTCAATTATCCTTCTAACTTTATTTTATCAAATTATAAAAACTTTTAAACAAAAATCGCAATTGATAAAATAATAGAGCGGTAACCCGCTCTATTTGTTACTTTCTTATACCTAATTCAGCAATAATTGTTCTGTATCTTTCGATATCAGTTTCCATTAGGTAGTTAAGTAAACCTCTTCTTTGACCAACCATCTTTAATAGACCTCTTCTTGAGTGGTGGTCCTTCTTGTGCATCTTTAAGTGGTCAGTTAAATGATTGATTCTTTCTGTTAAAAGCGCGATTTGAACTTCTGGTGAACCAGTATCACCTTCGTGTCTTGCAAATTTTGTTATAATTTCTTGCTTTCTTGCTTTGTCCATAATGGCACCTCCATAATTTATTATAAACGCCTTATGCTAAGTAAACGCCGGAGTTACGTCTAACCAAGCATAGGTTACATGGTATATTTTATCAAAATAAAATTAGATTGTAAATATCATGTTACAAAATATTTTTTAACAAACTGAATATCTAATTCTATTCTTTTTTTAAGGTCATCAATATTATTAAATTTAATCTCATCCCTAATAAATTCCAATAATTCAATTTTGATTTCCTTTTCATATAAATTGTCTGTAAAACTTAATATATGCGTTTCTAAAACTCTTTCTTTAGAATCAAACGTAGGATTAATACCAATGTTTGTCACAGAATGATATTCTATTCCATCTATAATAGTCTTAGTTATATAAACACCATTTCTGATACATAAATTTGGTTCAATTATTAAATTGGCAGTTGCAAAGCCAAGCCTTGCGCCTAACTGCTTCCCCCTTGACACATATCCTTTGATGTAGTAATTATATCCAAGCAATTTGTTTGCATAATTCAAATTACCAACCTTTAATAAATCTCTTATGATTGAACTCGACACTTTTTCACCTTCTATAGTGAATTCATCACATACAACTACATCAAGTCCAAAATAATTAGCGTTCTTTATTAAATATTCGGTATTGCCATTAGCGTTTTTTCCAAATGTATAATTATATCCACAAACTATTGTATCAACATTAATATTTTGTTTTAACATTAATAGAAAACGCTCTTGGCTTAAACTTAAAAAATTCTTTTCAAGTTTAACATAGAATAAATAATCAATATCTAATGATTTAATAAGCTCGTTCTTAATGTTTTTAGGTGTTATAAGATAATCGCTTGCATTTTTATTGAAATAAGTGAAAACAGGTTTTTCAAAGGTCAATACTGCACTTTTTATACCTTTTCTTTTTGAAATTTGTTTTGCACTTTCAATTATAGCTCTATGACCTAAATGCAATCCATCAAAGGTTCCTAATGCGACAACCAATTTTTCGTCATTATTAAGCTTAACAAATTCATTCTCGAGTATTACCATATTCTACACCTACGTAAACAATTTTTCTGGAATTAATATATCTTTTTCTACGATACCAATCCCAACAAATTTGCTCTCAATAAATATTTTTACCAGTCCATCTAATTTATCTTTATTTTCTATTTTTATTTTATTTCCATTTAATATTAATTTACTTTTTGAAGAATCCACAATTAAACTTGGAAAATTTAGAGCATCATGAATTTTGATTATATGTTCATTTAAATTATCACCTTCAATATGATTTAGAGGAATTGCATTTTCAATATTAAATCCACCTGACTTTGTTCTCAATAAAAAACTCATGTATCCGTGAACTCCAAGCGACTCACCGATGTCATTGCAAAGTGATCTTATATATGTTCCTTTTGAGCATTTCACTTTTAACATTACTTTGGGTATATTTGAATTTAATACATCGATTGAGTAAATAATTACTTTTCGTTTAGGCATTTCAACTGTTTTGCCCTTTCTTGCAAATTCATATGCCCTTTTTCCCTCAATTTTTATTGCAGAATACATTGGCGGAGTTTGTTCTATCTCACCAATGTATTCTTTTATTACATTATCTATATCCTCAATTCTGATATTGCTAAAATCACAAGAGTTTTCGTAAATAAATTTACCATATCTATCATATGTTTCAGTAGCATTCCCCAGGGTTAACTCGCAAATATATTCCTTTGTTGTACTCTGAATGTATTCAACTATTTTGGTAGCCTTGCCGACGCAAACCGGCAATACTCCCGCAGCACCAGGGTCAAGCGTGCCAGTATGTCCAATCTTTTTAATTTTAAGCTTTCTTCTTAAAACAGCAACAACATCATGGGATGTCATTCCAGGTGGTTTTAAAACATTTATAACTCCATCCATATTTTCACTTCCATTGAGACAATATTTCGTCGATCAACCTTTTCTTGACTTCAGCAAAATCACCTTTGATGGTGCATCCTGCAGCCCTTACATGTCCGCCACCATCAAACTTTTCAGCTATTAAACGAACATCCACTATATTTTTAGACCTTAAACTAATTCTAAATACTTTATCATCAATTTCTTTAATAAATACGCCAACTTCTGCAGTTTCTATATCCCTTGCTAAATTAACCATTTCAGATGCATCATCCTCAGATGCACCAGATTTATTTAGCATATCCCTAGTCATATAAATCAAGGCTAATTTATCATCATTATGCATCTCTAAAGTAGATGTAACAAGCGATAATAGCTTTATCTGGTTTACAGACTTTGTATCGAATAAAATTCTGTTTATTTCAGGAAAATCTATACCTGTATTTATTAAATCACCTGCAATATTAAAAGTCATTGACGTGGTATTGCTGTATTTAAAACCTCCTGTATCACTTATTATTGAAGTATACAAGCAGCACGCTGTATTTTTTGAAATATCATAACCGTTTAGCTTCAACAAATTATAAATAATCTCGCCAACAGAAGATGCATTTGAGTCAACATAATTAATATTTCCGTATAATGTATTTGAAATGTGGTGGTCAATATTTATAACTAGGTCAGTATGTTTTAAAATATCTACAAACTCTCCAAGTCTGTCTTCATCACCACAGTCAAGAACAAGAATGCATTCGTAATTTTCTTTGTATTGCTTCTGGTTTTTAATTTCATCAAACAATGGAAGATAACTAAATCTATTTGGCAGATTATCGGGGATAAATATATCTACGTTTTTACCTATCTCTTTCAAAGCATTATATAAGCCAAGAGATGAGCCTATAGCATCTCCATCAGGGGAGTAATGGGATATAATAGCAAAGTTACACTTTTCGCTAATTAGTTTACCGATTTCATTCAGTATCATCCTTTTTCATCTCCTGTAAAACCTTTGTTATGTGCATGCCGTATTCAATCGACTTATCCAATTCAAACAACACCTCTGGAGTATAGCGCGCCTTTATTTTCTTACCTATCTCTTTTCTTATAAACCCTGCAGCACTTTTTAATCCTTCCAAGCATTTTTGCTTCTCATCATCCTTTCCAAAAACGCTTATAAATACCTTGGCGTATCTTAAATCCTTTGTTACTTCAACGCCAGTTACAGACGTTAACATAGGTATTCTCGGATCCTTTAATTCATTTTGAATTATATCCCCAACTATTCTTTTAACTTCTTCATTTAGTCTTGAAGTTCTGGAAATACTCATAATTACACCTCTTTATGCTCTTTTTACTTCCTCGGTAGTGTAGGATTCCAGCGTATCCCCTTCTTTAATGTCATTAAATCTTTCTATAGTAAGACCACATTCATATCCTGCAGCAACTTCTCTAACGTCTTCCTTAAATCTTTTTAAAGACGAAATTCTGCCTTCGAATACTACAACACCGTTTCTTATAACTCTAATATTGTTATTTCTATTTATTTTGCCGTCTTCAACATAGCAACCTGCAATAGTTCCAATGCTTGAAACCTTAAATGTCTGTCTTACAGAAAGTCTTGCAGTTACAACTTCTCTATACTCAGGTTCAAGCATACCCTTCATAGCAGCTTCAATATCATCTATTGCTTCGTATATTATCCTATACGTTTTAACTTCGACCTTTTCCTTTTCAGCTAATTGCCTTGCCATATTATCCGGTCTAACATTAAATCCTATAATTATTGCGTTTGAAGCAGAAGCAAGTGTAATATCTGTTTCAGAAATTGCACCAACACCTGTGTGAATTACCCTAACTCTAACTTCATCATTTGTAAGCTTTTCAAGAGATTGTTTTAGTGCCTCTGCTGAACCTTGAACATCGGCCTTTACTATTATATTTAAGTCCTTAACTTTACCTTCTTTTATTTGACTAAACAAGTCTTCTAATGTAACTTTAGCGGTAGAAGCAAAATATTGCTGTCTTTCTTTTTCTTTTCTAAGTTCTGATATTTGTCTTGCTGTTTTTTCATCTGCAACTGTATACAATATGTCACCAGCATTTGGAACTTCTGAAAGTCCTAATATCTCAACCGGTATAGAAGGCCCTGCTGATTTTACCTTCTTGCCTTTGTCATCAACAAGAGCTCTAATCTTTCCATAAGTATTTCCTGCAATAACGCTGTCACCAACCTTTAGTGTTCCTTTTTGAACAATTGCAGTTGCTACTGGTCCTCTACCCTTATCAAGTTTAGCTTCTATTATAGTTCCCTTGGCTGTTCTGTTCGGGTTAGCTTTTAACTCCTGCATTTCAGCCACAAGCAAAATCATTTCAAGTAGTGTATCAATGCCTACCTTCGTCTTTGCTGAAACTGGAACGCAAATAGTATCACCACCCCAATCTTCTGCAACTAATCCGTATTCCGTCAATTCCTGTTTAACTCTATCAGGGTTTGCTCCAGGTTTATCTATCTTGTTTATTGCTACTATTATAGGCACGTTTGCTGCTTTAGCATGGTTTATAGCCTCAACTGTTTGAGGCATTACACCATCATCTGCTGCTACAACTAAAATTGCAATATCAGTAACCTGCGCACCTCTTGCTCTCATCGCAGTAAAAGCTTCATGTCCTGGAGTGTCAAGAAATACTATCTTCTTTTCATCAATATCAACTGTATAGGCACCTATGTGTTGTGTAATACCTCCCGCTTCTGTTTCTACTACTTTTGCATGTCTTATAGAATCTAAAAGCGAAGTCTTGCCGTGGTCAACGTGACCCATAACTGTAACAACAGGAGGTCTTGACATTAAATCCTCTTTTTTATCTTCGAAATCATTAATTAATACTTCTTCTCTTTCAAGCTTTACTTCCTTTTCAACTAATATGTTGTATTGTTCTGCTATTTTTTCAGCAACCTCAAAACTAATTTCATGGTTTATAGATACCATTACACCCATTAGTATAAGTTTCTTCAATATTTCGGTTGCAGGTCTTTTAATTTTTTCTGCAAGCGTGCTAACTTTAATAAAGTCGGGTATGGTAATAATACCAATATCTTCAACCTGCTCTTCTTCCTTCTTAACTTCTTTGTTTATCTTTTTAATTTTTTCACTCTTCACTTTCTTTCTAATCTTTTCGTTCTTCTTAAAATCGTCATCAACATCTAATTCTTCAAATTTTTCCAATTCAACTTCAGGTGAAACCGCTTGTGCTTCTTCCTTTACTTCTTCAGTATTTTCTTTTTTGTTAACTCCATTTTTTATTTCATCAACATATTCCATTATAATCTTAGCTTCTTCTCCTTCTATAGCGCTTAAATGATTTTTTACATCTATACCAAATTCATTATGAAGCAACTCTATAGCTTGTTTGCTAGACATATTAAGTTGTTTTGCCAATTCATATACTCTTATTATTGACAATAGATTCACCCCCAGTGTTTTCACTATTAAGTTTACTTAAAAAACCTTCTGCAAAATTTTTATCCTTAATCGATAGGACAGCTCTTGCAGATTTTCCAATAGAATTTCCTATTTTTGATTTTTGACCAAATAAAACAAATCTAATATTATTATTTTCACACATATTCATAAATCTTTTCATAGTATTCTCGCTTGCATCTTCAGCAATGATGACTAAATAGCTTTTTCTTTTTTTTATATCAATCTCAACACCATCATCGCCAGATGTCAATTTGCCTGCCCTTTGCATTAACCCAAGAAAAGAATAAAGATTATTCATTATCTAATTCCTCCCTGAGCCTTAGATAAATTTCATCTGAAATTTTGACCTCTAAAGCCCTGTCAAATCTCTTTGCTTTAATAGCTTTTTCTAGACAAGCAGCATCTTTGCATATATAAGCTCCTCTTCCGGCTTTTTTACCTGTAAAATCTATATTTATTTCACCTTCCGGGCTTCTAACAACTCTAATCAACTCTTTTTTAGGCTTCATTTCCTGACATCCAAGGCACATTCTCATTGGGACCTTTTTTACCTTCATACAACCACTCCCTTTGAAAATCAGACTTTTGCCTGGGATTCGCTTTTAATATCTATCTTCCAACCAGTTAATTTTGCAGCAAGTCTTGCATTTTGTCCTTCCTTGCCTATCGCTAATGATAGTTGATAATCAGGAACTACTACCTTTGCATTTCTTTCTTCTTCGTTAATTTCAACGCTAACAACCTTTGCAGGGCTTAGTGCATTTGCAATATATTCGGCAGGGTCCTTACTCCATTTTACAATGTCAATTTTTTCACCCTTCAACTCGTTAACAACGTTTTGAACTCTAACCCCCTTAGGTCCTACACAGGCGCCCGTTGGATCTACATTTTCATCTCTTGTGTAAACTGCAATTTTTGTTCTTGAACCTGCTTCTCTTGCAATGCTTTTTATTTCAACCACTCCGTTGAAAATTTCAGGAACTTCAAGTTCAAATAATCTTTTAACAAGGCCTGGATGAGTTCTTGAAATTACAATGTTTGGACCTTTGCTTGTTCTTTTTACTTCTGTGATATAAAATTTTAGCCTATCTCCCTGATTATAATCCTCATTGGGTATTTGTTCAGGTGGCGGTAAAATTGTTTCAATTTTACCAAGTTCTACTATGACATTGTATTTACTTGTATCCTTAATCCTTTCTATTTTTTGAACCATACCAGAAATAATATCATTTTCCTTTTCTACAAATTCTTTAAACAATATTTCACGTTCTGCCTCTCTTATTTTTTGAACAACGCTTTGCTTAGCTGTCTGTGCTGCTACTCTACCAAAGTCCTTAGGAGTAACTTCAAAATCAACAATATCCTCAAGTTCATATATAGGATTTATTTTTTTGGCATCTTCTAAGCTCACTTCCAACAAATCGTTTGTTATCTCTTCAACTACTTTCTTTTGTGCATAAACATGTATTTCCCCGGTCGTTCTGTTTATTGCAACCTTTACATTTTGTGAGGTGCCATAGTTTTTCTTATAGGCTGAAACCAACGCTGCTTCCAGTGCCTGAAATATAAAATCTTCATCAATTCCCTTTTCTTTAACTATTTCTTTTAAAGCTTCAATCAATTCAACAGTATTCACTCAAACCCCTCCTTAATCATTTAAATTAGCTAAAGAAATTTTATTTCTTTCTATTTCAATTTTTTCACCGTCTACGTTTAATAAGATTTTACCGTCCCTATAATCCTCTAAAAGACCTTTTAACACTTTTTTACCGTTAATAGCTTCGAATAATTTAATTTTAATATTGTGGTTAATAAATCTTTTAAAGTCCTTATCGTTTTTCAATGGTCTATTAATACCTGGCGATGATACTTCAAGATAATAACTAACGCTAATAGGATCTATTTCATCAAGTTTGTCGCTAAGCCTTCTACTTACATTTGTGCAATCATCAATTGTTATTCCTTCTTCTTTATCGATAAATACTCTCAAAAACCATTCGTTGTTTTCCTTAACAAATTGAACATCAACAACTTCTAGACCAAAAGACTCTGCAATTGGTCTTGCTAATTTCTCAACAATCTCTATAATCTTTTTGTTATCCATGTGCTTCCCACCTTTCTTTAATCTATTGTTTGTATATAAATACCTATGTATACATAAATACAAAGAGTGGGTTTATGCCCACTCTTTTTTACAAAGTATTATTACGTCTAAAGTAAATTATACCATTGTTAATTATACTTTGCAAGCTAAAACATTGAAAGTTGATTAGTTTCTGGAAGTTCATTTAAACAACCATGCCGTTGAAGTATATCTATTACAGTTTTTGATGCCTTACTCCTTAATCTTAAATCTTCTATTGACAAAAAAGGTCCCTCTCCTCTTGCTGCTACAATCGACCTTGCTGCTGCCTCACCAACACCTTGTAGTGACTTAAATGGAGGCAATATTCCATCCTGTGTAATCAAGAACCTAGTAGAATCAGATTTGTATAGATTAACTGGGACAAATTTAAGACCTCTTAAATACATCTCGAGGGCAATTTCCAATACGGTCAAGAGACCCTTATCCTTTTGAGTTACATTATTACCCATCATCTCTATTTCTCTAATCTTGTTTCTAATTGCCTTTTCTCCCTTAACAATCAAATCAGCATCAAAATCATCAGCCCTAACTGTAAAATAGGTTGCGTAAAAAGCTTCAGGATAATAAACCTTAAAATAAGCTATTCTAACGGCCATCATAACATATGCAACAGCATGACCTTTTGGGAACATATACTTGATCTTATTACAACTTTCAATATACCACTCAGGAACGTTGAACTTTTTCATTTCATCGATGTCTTCTTGCCTAAGTCCTTTTCCTTTTCTAACCCTTTCCATAATGTTAAATGCAGTTTTGGGATTTAATCCTCTATATATTAAATAAACCATTATATCGTCTCTTGTTGAAATTACATCCTTTAATGTTGCATATCCATTTTTTATTATATCCTGTGCGTTGTTTAACCAAACATCCGTTCCATGAGACAAACCTGAAATTCTAACCAATTCGGCAAAAGTTTTAGGTTGGGTATCGATAAGCATTTGCCTTACAAATTTAGTTCCAAATTCAGGGAGCCCTAATGTTCCAACATCACAGTTTAAATCTTGGCTACTTATACCAAGCGGTTCGGTTGATGTAAACAACTTAAGGACATTTTCATCTCCAAGTGGTATTTTTCTTGGATCTATTCCAGTCAAGTCCTGTAGCATTCTTAAAACTGTCGGGTCGTCGTGGCCTAATATGTCAAGTTTTAATAATCTACCACTAATTGAGTGGTAATCAAAATGAGTTGTAATAACATCAGAATCGGGGTCATCAGCTGGTTTTTGGACAGGTGTAAACTCATAAATTTCGTTATCGCGTGGAACAACCATAACTCCGCCAGGATGTTGGCCAGTTGTTCTTTTAACTCCTGTGCATCCCTTCACAAGCCTTTCAATTTCTGCCTGAGAAACTCTTATATTGTGTTCATCCAGATAATTTTTCACAAATCCAAAAGCAGTTTTCTCGGCTATAGTTCCTATTGTTCCTGCTCTAAAGACATGGCCTTTTCCAAATAGTTCTTCTGTATATTTATGTGCAACCGGCTGATACTCTCCTGAAAAGTTTAAATCTATATCAGGTTCTTTGTCTCCTTCAAATCCAAGGAACACTTCAAATGGTATATCGTGTCCATCTTTGTCGTATTTTTCACCACAATTTGGACATATCTTATCAGGTAGATCGGCACCCGAACCTATGCTTCCATCCAATATAAATTCGGAATTCTTGCATTTAGGACATACGTAATGTGGTGGTAATGGATTAACTTCAGTTATGTCACACATTGTGGCAACAAATGATGAACCTACTGAACCTCTTGAACCAACGAGATAACCATCATCTAACGACTTTTTAACAAGTTTATGGGCAATTAGATACATAACTGCATAACCGTTGTTGATTATAGAATTCAATTCTTTATCCAGTCTTTTTTGCACTACCTCCGGAAGATTTTCTCCATATATCGAATGAGCTTTTGAAAGTGTCATATTTCTTATATCTTCTTCAGCTCCTTCTATTTTGGGAGGGAAAGTTTCATCTGGTATAGGTTTTATTTCTTCAACTTCATCGGCAATTAAGTTTGTATTTTTAATTACAACTTCATAGGCTTTTTCTTCGCCTAAATAACTGAATTCTTCAAGCATTTCATCGGTTGTTTTAAAATATAAAGGAGCCTGGTTATCAGCATCTGAATATCCCTGACCATACATTAATATTCTTCTAAAATATTCATCGTAAGGGTCTAAAAAGTGAACGTCTCCCGTAGCCACAACTAATTTGCCATATTTATCTCCAAGTTCAACTATTTTTTTATTTAATTCTAATAATGCATCCTCATTCTCAACTTTGCCTTCTTCTAACAGATAATAGTTGTTCTGTCTTGGCTGAATTTCTAGATAGTCGTAGAACTTTACAATTTTTTCTATATCGCTATCATTTGCTCCGTTAAGCAGCGCCCTGTAAAGTTCACCAGCTTCGCAAGCAGAACCGATAATAAGTCCATCCCTCATACTTTCAATTAAGCTTTTGGGAATCCTTGGTCTTTTGTTAAAATATTCAATATGCGACTTTGATATTATTTTATATAAATTCCTAAGTCCAGTATAGTTTTTTGCTAATATAATAACATGATACAATTCAGCTTTTTTTATGTCTATATTTTCAAGATATAATCTGTTTATATCTTCTAAAGTTACAGCATTTCTTTCCTTAAGCATATTTAAAAACTTTATGAAAATTTGAGCTGTTGCCTCAGCATCATCAACTGCTCTGTGATGGTTTTCAAGTTTAATCCCAAGATGTTCTGCAATAATATTTAATTTATGCTTCTTTAAGTCCCTTAAAAGCCACCTTGAAAGAGTTAGAGTATCTATTATTGTATTTTCAAATTTTAAGTTTAGTTTTCTTGCCTTCTCCTTAATAAAGCTTGTATCAAACTTAGCATTATGCGCCACTACAGGTGATTTTCCTATGAATTCTAAAAACATAGGAAGAACAACATCTATTGTTGGCTGATCTTTTAGCATTTCATCGGTTATACCGGTAAGCTTAACTATTTCATCTGGCAATTTTTTTCCCGGATTTATAAGAGCAGAAAATTTATCTATAATTTTAAAATTCTTTATCTTAACTGCTCCAATTTCGGTTATTTCTTCCTTATTTGGATTAAATCCAGTGGTCTCAATATCAAATACCACAAATTCATCTTCTATAGAAGTATTTTGAGTTCTTAATATCAATGGTTCACCGTCGTTAACTAAATAACCTTCTACACCATAAATTATCTTTACTCCATTTGATGCAGCAGCATCCATTGCTTCAGGAAAAGCCTGAACAACGCCATGGTCAGTAATTGCGATTGCCTTATGCCCCCATTCCTTTGCTCTTTTAATAAGCGATTTAGCAGACGCTACAGCATCCATAGCGCTCATCTGTGTATGCAAATGAAGTTCCACTCTTTTTTGAGCAGCGTTGTCCATCCTTCTTTCGATTATAATTTTTTCAATAGACTTAGCCATTATAGCTAATTCCCTTAAAAATGGGTCGTCCTTTACCTCGCCCTGAACCTTAATCCACAATCCTGTAGTTAATTTGTTTTTCAATTCGTCTAATTTATTGGGTTTTGTAAACATTTTAACTGCAATAGAGGATGTATAATCTGTTATATACATTGTTATAATCACGTTGCCATTTTTGGTTTCCAAAAAATCTATCTTAAATATCTCACCTTTAACGATTACCGTCCCAGAATTTTGATTTAATGAAATTATTTTAACCTCATCACCTTCAAACTTTCGCCCATAAAGCGTATTTGAATTATCTTCCTTAATTACTTCATTCTTATTTACTTCTTTAATTTCATTTTTCTGTTTAGTTACAGATTTTAATATTAAATCTTTATCCTCTTGGTCCTTCTGAATTAAGTAATTATTTAGGTCAATTTCTTTCAAATCAAAAACAACATTTAATTTGCACTCAAAAAATTTTTGGATGTAATTTGATAAAAATACATCCACTCTTTTAGTTTGCAACAAGTTGTGACTAAAAGCATTGTTTATAACAATATGAAGCTCTTCATCCTCAATATAATATTCTGAATTAACAAGAAGGGAAGCTATGGCTGGACTTTCATCTAAAGCATCAATTATTATTTTTTTGTATACATCATTGCTCAATTCGCTTAGCTTTAATACTTCTTTATCCATTTCATCTACATATATTTGTATTCCAGTATTCAATCCCAATTTTTGGGATAAGAAATTGCTGATTTCAGACTTCCTATCTTCAGTTAATTTGAAGTTGGATTTCAAAAAAACATCTATCTTCCCCTCAGTTTTATTTACCATAATCTTTTTTACGTAAACATTCCTATAATCATCTACTTTTTTTCCTAAGACCTCATATAATGGTTTTAGCATTAGTTAACCACCTACCAGCTACATTTTTAAGCATCTTAAAATATCCCAATACATCTTCATTCTTGCTGCAAATCCCTTCCTAAATCCAAGTTTTTCTTCTTTCATTATATGGGTCAAATCCTTTAATTCTACGTTTACAACCCTATATCCTTCCCTCTCAACAGATTTAGTCAGTGCCACTTCAATACCGTATCTTGTTATATCAATGTTATTAATCTTAGTTATTATTTCTTTTTTAACTGCTCTTTGACCCGATAAATGCGGGGCTACAAACTGCGCTAAATCTGTTGCAAATCTTCCTTTAGCAAAAATTCCAATAGTCATATCAGCTTCATCCCTTAAAACTGGATTTAAAAGGTCAACTACATGTTCTTTAGTAAGTCCAATTAAATCAGCATCAAGCAAAAGTATTAATTCAGAATCAGCATTATCTACTCCAATTTTTACTGCAGCACCTTTACCCTTGTTTTCTTTAAGTTCATAAACAATAGCACCATGATTTCTTGCAATTGTTGCAGTATTGTCAGTTGAACCATCGCTTACTACAATCACCTTATTGATTATATCAACGCTTTTTACAACATCTATAACATCAGCGATTGTTTTTTCTTCATTATAAGCTGGTATTATACAAACTGCCTTCATCATGTAATCCCCCTGAGCTAAATTTTATTTATTTCTTCAATAAGCGAATCCAACAATTCATCCTCTTTTACCTTTTTTATTATCTGTCCTTTTTTAAAAATGAGCCCTTCTCCTATCCCTGCTGCAATACCAATGTCCGCTTCTCTTGCTTCTCCAGGTCCATTTACTGCACAACCCATAATAGCTACCTTAATTGGCTTATCCACCTTCGAAAGTCTTAAATTTGCCTCCTGAGCTAATTTTATCAAATCAATGCTTGTTCTGCCACATGTTGGACATGAAATGATTTCAATTCCGTTTCTCAATCCAACTGTTTTTAATATTTCCTTTGCAACCTTAATTTCATTCAAAGGTTCATCTGTCAAGCTAACTCTTATTGTATCACCTATTCCCTCTAATAAAAGCACTCCAATACCAATTGAGGATTTTATAGTTCCTGATAGTATTGTTCCAGCCTCTGTTAAACCTAAATGTAGCGGATAATTTGTTCTTGAGGATAATAATCTATATGTTTCTATATTTTCTAATACATTTGACGACTTAACTGAAATAATTATATCTTCAAAACCGAACTTTTCGAGTAAATTTACATTCTTGAGGGCACTTTCTACCAGTGCCTCGCTCGTTGGCCTTTTATATTTTTCAAGCAACTCCTTTTCTAAAGAACCAGAATTAACACCAACTCTTATTGGGATATTGTAATATTTAGCTGCATTAACAACCTCTAATATTTTGCTTTCTCCGCCAATATTGCCAGGATTTATTCTTATTTTATCCGCACCGTTTTCAATAGCTTTTATTGCAAGTTGATAGTCAAAATGAATATCAGCTACTATTGGAATACCAATTTGTTTCTTAATATGCTTAATTGCTTCAGCAGATTCAATATCCGGAACAGCTACCCTTATAATATCACAACCCGCATTTTCTAATTCCTTTATTTGTTTTACGGTCGACTTCACATCATAAGTCTTAGTATTTGTCATGGATTGAATTGTAACTGGACTATCTCCGCCTACAAAAATATTTCCAACTTTTATCTTACGTGTATTTCGCTTTTTCATATTATCACCTTAACCCTAGGAGAATATTCTAAGTATATCCCTATATGTTATTAAAACTGCCAAAAGCATTAACAAAGAAAAACCTATTAAATTAATCAATCCAATTTTATTTTCATCAAACTTTCTTCCCGTTACTCCCTCGAAAAGGGTTAGAATTACCCACCCACCGTCAAGGGCTGGAAAAGGTATTAAATTAAATACTCCAAGATTTATGCTTAAAAATCCTGCAAAGTATAACAAATTCCAAATTCCTACTCTAGCAACTTCACCAGACATCTTGACAATCGCAACAGGGCCGCCTATCTGCTCAGTTGAAACTTTTCTTGTAATTAATCCTCCAAGAATCACCAGCATTTGTTTAATGGATGCAAATGTTTCAATAAAGCTATGTTTAATTGATTCAGCAATGTTTCCTTTTTCTATCTTAGTAGATACACCAATCATATATTTGTTTTGTTCAGCGTTTAGAACTGGTGTCATCGTTTTATCAATTATGATATTGTCTCTTTTGATTGTTAATTTGAATGGTTTATCTTTATTTGAAGCAACAAATGTTACAAATTCTGTCCAAGAATATATTTTATTATCATTTATTGCTACTATTCTATCTCCAACTCTAATGTCTTGATTGTATGCTGGATAATTTGGAACAACTTCATTAATTGTCAAGGTTGTAACTCCCACATTGTAATAAACCAGCATAAAAAGAACTATCGCAAGAACAAAGTTCATAAATGCTCCAGCAATTAAAATTGAAAGTCTTCTCCAAGCATTTTGATTGTTAAAAGCCCTAGGATCGGAAGATTTTTCTTCTTCTCCAAGCATTTTTACATATCCTCCGATAGGAAATAGTCTCAAACTGTATGTCGTTTCCTTGGTGTTGAACTTAAGTATTCTTGGTCCCATTCCAATAGCAAATTCTAAAACCTTAACCCTATTCAATTTTGCCAGAGCAAAATGTCCCAACTCATGACCTGTTATCAATAAACCAAATACAAAAATTGAAGCAAGAAATGTTGTCAAAACAATCACCTTCCTATTTGATTAATTCATTTATATATTGTCTAGTTTTGTTTTCAATATCCAATATTTTATCAATGCTTAAATCATAAATCACATTATGATTTTTCATAGAAGCTTTTATTAATTCAGGTATATCCAAGAAACCTATTTTTCCATCTAAAAACAGCTTAACAGCCTCTTCGTTTGCAGCGTTTAACACAGTAGGCATAGAACCTCCAATTTTTCCAGCTTCGTATCCGAGTTTTAAGCATTCAAATGTTTCAAAATCAACCTCTTCAAATGTCAATTGCGAAACTTTTGTTAAGTTTAAATATTCGGTT
Organism: Caloramator mitchellensis; assembly: GCF_001440545.1. Lineage (NCBI taxonomy): Bacteria > Bacillati > Bacillota > Clostridia > Eubacteriales > Clostridiaceae > Caloramator > Caloramator mitchellensis. Next base: position 60,648 of record NZ_LKHP01000005.1, on the reverse strand, counting down.
ACGCTATAACTTCTCTTTGGGTAATCTAATGCAAATTTTATTGGATTTTTCATATCTGTTACTCCAAGTTGTGCCATTACAGAACCATCGATATATTCCACCATCGAATGGATTACACTTTGGGGGTGAACAACAACATCGATTTTATCATATTCAATGTCAAAGAGCCAATGTGCCTCTATAACCTCAAGTGCCTTATTCATCAGTGTTGCTGAATCAACTGATATTTTCTTCCCCATATTCCATCTTGGGTGTTTTACTGCCATCTCTGGAGTTACGTTTTTCAGCTCCATTTTATTTTTACCCCTGAAGGGTCCGCCGGAGGCAGTTAATATGATTCTTCTTACTGTATTCTTTTCATTGTTCTGCAGGCATTGAAATATTGCGTTATGTTCACTGTCAACTGGAATAATAAAACTTTTGCTTTTTTTAAGTTCCTTCTTTATTATCTCTCCACCAACAACCATTGTCTCCTTATTAGCAAGAGCAATAGTTTTGTTTGCGCGTATTGCTGCAATAGTAGGTTTTAAACCTATCATTCCCACAACTGAAGTTAGAACTATTTCAACTTCATCATGAGAAGAGACCATTTCCAATCCTTCGACTCCACACAAAACTTCAATATTTGTGTGATTTAATCTATCTTTAAGGTTTTTTCTGTTTTTTTCTTCCGTAACCACTATAAACTTTGGATTGAATTCAAGCGCCTGTTCAGTAAGCAGTTCTATATTATTATTTGCTGATAATGCGATAACCTTATATTTTTCTTTGTTTTTTCTAATTATGTCCAATGCTTGAGTTCCAATAGAACCTGTTGAACCAAGTATGCATATTTTTTTCATATTTAGCTCCTTTCTTGAGTCTATTAAACTTAAACAATAAACAGTTCTATATAATAATATACTATTGGCGCAATAAATAATATACTGTCAAATCTATCGAGCACCCCTCCGTGACCTGGCATTATATTTCCATAATCCTTTATATTGACAAATCTTTTTATAAGCGATGCTGATAAATCACCAATTTGGGAAATAATACCTCCGAAAAATCCAAGTGCAATAAGATGCGCCACAGGTATTGTGATATCTTTAAATAAAAAATGCCATATTATTAAACCAATTATGCTTCCAAGTATTCCTCCAACCGCACCTTCAACCGTTTTTTTAGGGCTCACTTCGGGGCATAATTTGTGTCTTCCAAAAATTCTGCCTGAATAATAAGCAAAAGTATCTGATGCCCACGCTATCAAAAAAACTATCCAAATATATTTATATCCTTGAACTTCAGTTCTCAATAATACAAGAAATCCAAAAAAATTTACTATATAAATAAAGCCTATCACTGTAATAGCAGATGATATAATATTATACTTTTTTGTAAATATTGGAGTAGCCATGCTTACTACACAGATCAATATAATTAAAGGAAATAAAACTTCTAAATTCCTCATGTTTAAGATAACTGTATGTAATAATAGCCCAAATAAAAGTATTGGGACGATAACTTTGTTGTTTGTATTTTTATATGCATTTGAGTATTCATAAATTCCAATTAGGCTTAAAATAAAAACACCTATTTTAAATATTATACCACCTTTGATGGTAAAAAATAATAATAAAGGAATTGCAATTATTGCGCTAATTACTCTTTTATCCATATTATCACCTACTTTATTTTACTCCTCCAAACCTTCTGTCTCTTTTTTGATATTCTAAGATTGCCTTCAATAGTTCATTCTTGTTAAAGTCCGGCCAAAATATATTTGAAAACCATAATTCCGAATAAGCTATTTGCCATAATAAAAAATTGCTTATTCTTAACTCCCCACTTGGTCTTATCATCAAATCAGGATCCGGCATTCCTGCAGTATCCAAATATCCATTTATAAGTTCTTCATTAATATCTTCAGTTTTTAACTTTCCATCCCTTACATCAATTGCAATCTTTTTAATAGCCCTAATTATTTCATCCCTTGAGCCGTAATTTAATGCAAGATTTAATACCAAACCTGTGTTATCCTTTGTTTTTTCTTTTGCTCTTAATAGTTCTTCCTGACATATGGCAGGTAATTTTGCAATATCTCCAATCCAATTAATTACAACGTTATTTTTATCAAGCTCCTGAACCTCACGTCTTAAATATTCAACCAGTAGGTTCATAAGGGCATTAACCTCATCGGCTGGCCTTTTCCAATTTTCAGTAGAAAAAGCATATAAAGTTAAATACTTGACTCCTATATTCGAACATACTTTAACAATTTCTCTTATTGTTTCAACCCCTGCTTTATGACCCATAGTTCTAGGCAAGTTTCTTTTTTTTGCCCATCTTCCATTTCCGTCCATTATGATTGCAATATGTAGTGGTATATTGTTTTTATCTAATGAATCCAATAAATTATCGTCGCTTTGTTTTTTTTCTTTAATCAAATTAAACATTGCAATCCTCCTAATGTAAAAATTCCCCTCAAACTAGAGGGGTTAGAAATACGAAATAAAAATTTTTACGGTCTGACCTTCTTCTATCTTTACTATTCTTTTTTCTTCACCAATCTTTTCGCCCTTAGGGGTTAATAATTCGTAAATTTCATACTGTATATTTTGTTCTTCAAAAAAAGGAATTACATCTTCTAAAACATATCCTAAATACTTTTGAAGGTCCATTATACAGTCATTATCTCCTTTTCCTTAGCTTCAACTAATTTATCGATTTCCTTTATAAAGTTATCTGTTAATTTTTGAATATCTTCTTCGCCCTTCTTAATTTCGTCTTCGGATACTCCTTCTTTCTTAAGAGCCTTTATCTTATCATTTGCATCTCTTCTGATTGATCTAATTGCAACCTTTGCATCTTCTCCATGTTTTTTAACTACCTTTACTAAATTTTTTCTAGTTTCTTCTGTTAACTCAGGAATTACAAGTCTTACAACATTTCCATCTGCAATAGGATTTATACCTAAATCAGATTTTTGTATTGCTTTTTCAATGCTTTTAACTACACTCTTATCCCATGGCTGAATTACTAACACTCTTGGCTCAGGAACTGTTACTGTTGCAAGAGAAGATATATGAGTTGGAGTCCCGTAATAGTCAACTGTTATTTTATCAAGCATAGCAGGGTTAGCTCTTCCAGCCTTTAAACTTTGCAATTCATGTTTTAGAACTTCAATTGATTTTTTCATCTTTTCTTCATGAGATTTAATAACATCCTTAAGCATTTAAAACCCTCCTTAATTATTTGTTACAATAGTTCCGATATTTTCACCTAATACCGCTCTTTTTATATTCCCAGGAGTATCAAGACCAAAAACGATTATAGGTATGTTATTGTCCTTGCAAAGCGATGTTGCAGTAGAATCCATTACCTTTAGGTCTTTTTCTAACACTTCCTGGAAGGTAAGTTTGTCGAATTTTTGTGCTTCTGGATTAGTATTAGGATCCGAATCATAAACACCGTCAACTTTTTTAGCCAGCAATATTACTTCTGCTGAAATTTCTGCTGCCCTTAGTGCAGCAGCGGTGTCAGTTGAAAAATAAGGATTCCCTGTTCCTGCAGCAAATATTACAACACGTCCCTTTTCTAAATGTCTTACTGCTCTTCTTCTTACAAATGGCTCAGCAATCTCCCTCATCTCAATAGCCGTTTGAACCCTTGTAACAACCCCCATATTTTCAAGTATGTTTTGAAGTGCCATCGCATTAATACATGTTGCTAACATGCCCATATAGTCGGCGGTAGTTCTATCCATTCCAGCTCCATTTCTTCCTCTCCAAATGTTGCCTCCGCCTACTACGGCTCCAACTTGAACTCCCATTTCAACAAGGTCTTTAATTTCCATAGCGATTCTACTAACCACATCAAAATCAAATCCGTATCCATTTTGACCAGCAAGAGCTTCGCCACTTAGTTTAAGCATAACTCTATTATATTTAGGCAAAGACATAAAATTTACCTCCAAATAATATTTCTACAAAAATTAATAAATTCCTTCTTTAATTTGCTTTGTTTCAAAAAAAGAGAACACAGCAGTGTTCTCTTTACATTTTTGCTTGCTTCATAACTTCTTCAACGAAATTATCTTCCTTCTTTTCAATTCCTTCGCCCTTTTCAAATCTTGCAAATTTAACAATGCTGATATCATTTCCAGCTTCTTTTGATTTGTTTTCAAGCAATTTCTTTATAGTTAAATCCTGGTCTCTTATCCATAATTGTTCAACCAAGCATACTTCTTTGAAGTATTTTTGAATTCTTCCTTCAACCATCTTCTCAACTACTTTTTCAGGTTTGCCTTCATTAAGGGCCTGTTGTTTGTAAATTTCCTTTTCCTTTTCAATTACATCCTGAGGAACTTCTTCTCTTGTTAAGTAAAGTGGATTTGCTGCAGCTATTTGTAGCGCTAATTCCTTAGCAACTTCCTTTGAAACAGCTTCGTTCCCGCCATTAAGTTGAACCATAACTGCAATTCTTCCGCCACCGTGAATATAATCTGAAATTACACCGTTTTCAGTTGTGAATCTCTCAAATCTTCTGAGAGTCATATTTTCACCAAGCTTAGCTATTAAAGCTGTTATAGCTTCTTTTACGCTTAAGTTAGCATCTGCAATAAACTTTTCTTCAAGTATCTCTTCAACTGTAGCAGCATTTGATGCAGCAACTTGCTTAGCTATGTTCTTAGCAAGTTCTGCAAAATCAGCATTTTTAGCAACGAAGTCTGTCTCGCAGTTTAATTCAACAACTGCTCCTCTTTTTCCATCTTCTGATATGTATGTTTCAACCAATCCTTCTGCAGCAATTCTACCAGCTTTCTTTGCAGCAGCAGCTAATCCCTTTTCTCTCAAAATTTCTATAGCTTTATCCATATCTCCGCCAGCTTCTGTTAAAGCCTTCTTACAATCCATCATACCTGCGCCAGTTCTCTCTCTTAATTCACTGACCATCTTAGCAGTAATTTGCATAACTACTCCTCCTTATGTATATTTTGCTGATACTATGTTAAAGGTAAGGGAAACCCCTTACCTTAATTATTCAGCCATTTGTTCCCCTTGTCTTCCTTCGATGATTGCATCGGCTATCTTTGCAGCAATAAGTTTTACTGCTCTTATTGCATCATCATTTCCTGGAATTACATAATCAACATCATCTGGGTCACAATTAGTATCTACAATTCCTACAACTGGTATACCTAAAATTCTTGCTTCAGCTACAGCATTCTTTTCTTTTCTTGGGTCAACAATAAATAAAACTTCTGGAACCTTTTTCATGTTCTTTATACCACCAAGGTTCTTCTCAAGTTTTTCCTTTTCATGTCTTAATTTAATAACTTCCTTCTTTGGGAGAAGTTCAAATGTTCCATCCTGTTCCATTCTTTCAAGTTCTTCAAGTCTTTCTATTCTTGTTCTGATAGTCTTGAAGTTTGTAAGCATTCCGCCCAACCATCTTTCGTTAACAAAGTGCATGCCGCTTCTTATAGCCTCTTCTTTAACTGAATCTTGAGCCTGCTTTTTTGTTCCTACGAAAAGAACTTCCTTGCCTTCAGCTGCAGCAGCCTTAACGAATTCATAAGCTTCTTCAATTTTCTTTACAGTTTTTTGAAGATCGATAATGTAAATACCATTTCTTTCTGTAAAGATGTATGGAGCCATTTTAGGGTTCCATCTTCTTGTTTGATGTCCAAAATGAACACCTGCTTCTAATAATTGTTTCATTGATATAACTGACATAAAAGCACCTCCATTTGGTTATTCCTCCGCCATTCTCATTTTTTTAAAAGGCCTTACGGCACCCTTTTAAAAATCGGATGGCGTGTGTAATTTATTACCTTAAGTAGTATATCACATTATTTTTCAATTTACAACAATAATATTAAAAAATCCCTTGTTAACAAGGGATTTTTTAACTGTTTCTTAATTTTTTTAATTCATCAAGAAGCTTATCGTTTAATATTTTAATATGGGTTCCCTTCATTCCAAGAGATCTTGACTCAATAACACCAGCGCTTTCAAATTTCCTTAAAGCATTAACAATTACTGAACGAGTAATTCCAACCTTGTCAGCAATTTTGCTTGCAACTAGCAATCCTTCATTTCCTTCCAGTTCATTGAAAATGTGTTCAACAGCTTCTAGCTCTGAATATGATAAAGTTCCGATTGCAAGTTGAACAACTGCTTTCTTTCTAGCTTCTTCTTCTATTTCATCCTGTTTCGATCTAATAATTTCCATACCAACAATTGCAGCGCTATATTCAGCTAGAACTAAATCTTCATCAGTAAATTCTGAGCCATACCTTGCAATCAACAGCGTTCCCAATCTCTCTCTGTTCCCTATGATTGGAACTATAGTTGTAAACTTGTTTACATGGACACATTCTTCATTTCTGTCAAATACACATAAACCTTCATTTTTTAAATTCGATTTTGTTTCGTTGATAGTTAAAATTTGACTATTATAATCTTCTGGGAATTTTTGTTCACTAATAACAATTTCCTTGAGTATATCGCATTCAAATGAATCCACAATACTATGTCCTAAAACTTTACCCTTTCTACTAACGATGTAAACATTACAATTCATTACTTCACTTAATAATTTGCAAATGTCTGAAAATACAACCGGTTCGGTTGCTGATTTTTGCAATATCTTGTTTAAAACTCTAGTCTTTTCTAATAATGTTGCCATATTCATTATACCATCCTTTCTAAATAATGTATTTTGATGTATCGACATGCTTATATACTGTTTTTAGCTTGTCTTTAACATAGTTTTTATCTATTGTTACATTTTTGGGGCCTTCTGGTGCCTCAAATGATACATCCATCAAAACTTCCTCAAGAACTGTATGAAGTCTTCTTGCTCCTATGTTTTCGTTTTGCAAATTCAATATATATGCAACTTCTGCAATTTCATCTATTCCATCGTCAGTAAATTCAATACAAACTCCATCAGTTTTTAACAGTTCAACATATTGTTTTATTAACGCGTTTTTAGGTTTTGATAAAATCTCCTTAAAATCTTCTTTTGTTAAAGCTTTTAGTTCCACCTTTACAGGAAATCTTCCTTGCAACTCAGGTATTAAATCAGATACCTTTGAAACATGGAATGCTCCAGCTGCAATAAAAAGAATATGATCAGTTTTTACTGGGCCATATTTTGTATTAACTGTGCTGCCTTCAACAATTGGTAGTATATCTCTTTGAACACCTTCTCTTGAAACATCTGGGCCATGTCCTTTATTTTTTCCAGCGATTTTATCAATTTCGTCAATAAATACTATTCCATCTTCCTCAGCTCTTTTCTTAGCTTCGGTATAAACCAAATCCATATCTATTAATTTTGCAGCTTCTTCCTGTTCAAAAATTTTAATAGCATCCTTAATTGTTACCTTTTTGCTTTTTTTCTTTTTGGGGAATATGCCTCCAAATAATTCGCTTAAATTCATATTAATATCTTCTATGGAGGTCCCTGCTATTGCTTCGATTGGCATTAAAGAAGCATCTTCTACCTCAATTTCAACCATCATTTCATCTAACAACCCATCTTCAAGCTGTTTTCTTATCTGTTGTCTTTTAAGTTCCAAATCATCTTCGTTGATATTTTCATCTTCATTCTGTCTTTCAGTTTGAACTCCAAATAAGAATTCAAATGGATTTTTATTTTGATTTTTCTTTTTTGGATTTGGAGATAGAACTTCAATAATCTTATCTTTTGCGATAATTCTTGCCTTTTCTCTAACTTCATTCATTTTTTCTTCTTTAATTAGTCTAATCGATTCCTCAACTAAATCTCTTATAATCGAGTCTACATCTCTTCCCACATATCCTACTTCAGTAAATTTTGTTGCTTCAACTTTTACAAAAGGAGCTTTCACAAGCTTAGCAAGCCTGCGTGCAATTTCTGTTTTTCCAACGCCAGTTGGACCTATCATTAATATGTTTTTAGGTATCACATCTTCCTTTAATTCACCTACAAGCTGCCTTCTTCTATATCTATTTCTTAGAGCTATCGCTACCTTCTTTTTTGCATCATCTTGTCCAACGATAAATTTGTCTAACTCTTTGACGATTTCTTTTGGCGTCATATTGTTCATTTATACTCCCCCTTTAGGGATAATTAGAGCTTTTCTACAGAAATATTACTATTAGTATATACACATATTTCTGAAGCTATTAATAGAGCTTCTTTAGCAATATCCTCTGGATTTAGAGTAGATTTTCTTTTTAATGCTCTTGCAGCTGCTAATGCATACATGCCTCCTGAGCCAATTGCTGCAATACCATCATCAGGTTCAATTACTTCTCCATTGCCCGAAATTATTAAAAGTGTATCTTTATTGGCTGCAATCATTAGTGCTTCTAATTTTCTAAGCACTTTATCACTTCTCCAATATCCAGCTAAATCTACTGCTGCCTTTCTTATATTCCCATTATGCTGTTCAAGCTTTTCTTCAAATCTTTCGGACAAAGCAAATGCATCTGCAACTGAGCCCGCAAATCCAATTAGGACGCTATCATTATAAATCTTCTTAATCTTTTTTGCTGTGCTCTTTATAATAGTATTTTCTCCAAATGTTACCTGCCCATCACCTGCGATTGCAACAAAATCATTTATTTTTACTGCAACAATAGTAGTTGCCTTAAACATTTTAGCACCTTCCTCAACTTTTTTTATTAACTTTTTGTTAAAAAATTATAAATTTTTAAAAAATAATTTGTTAAAAAATTTTGAATAGTCTTAATTGTTTCAACAATTAAGACTAATATATCATAAAAATTCATTTTTATCAAGTATTCATGCATTACTCTTTGTATCCACAATTTTTGTCGTGACATACAAGATTCGTTTTTCCCTTTATGCTTTTTTCAAAAAGCATCTTCCCGCACTTTGGGCATTTCTTGTTTGTTGGCTTATCCCAACTTGCAAAATTGCATTCTGGATAATTGCCGCAGCCATAAAATGTCTTACCACTCTTACCCTTTCTTACTACTATTTTGCCGCCACATATTGGGCATGGAACATCCAATTCATCTACCAATGGCTTTGTGTTTTTACATTCGGGATATCCTGGGCACGCGAGAAATTTACCAAACCTGCCCTTTTTAATAACCATATTTCTTCCGCATTTTTCGCATATTATATCTGTTTCCTCTACTGGCTCTTCTATAGTTATCTTTCCAATTTTTTCTTCAGCAACTGCTATTTTTTCCTTTAGAGGTCTATAAAATTCGTCAATGACCTTTACCCAATTTTCGTCGCCCTCCTCGATTTTATCCAGCTTACTTTCCATTTCTGCTGTAAAATCAACGTCTACTATATTAGAAAAATATTCCTTCATTAGCTCGGTTACTATCTCCCCAAGTTCTGTAGGTTTTAAGTTTTTCTTTTCTCTCTCTACATAACCTCTATCTAATATTGTAGTAATAATAGGAGCATATGTTGAAGGTCTTCCTATACCGTATTCTTCCAAAGCTTTAACAAGTGTAGCTTCAGTAAATCTTGAAGGAGGCTGAGTAAAATGTTGTTTTGGATCTATCTTTTTTGCATCAAAAATTTCGCCTTTCTCTACCTCAGGCAACAGTTTATCTTCTTCTTCTTCGCCTGTTTTATATACAGCTAAAAATCCAGAAAACTTAAGAATACTTCCATTTGCTCTAAAAATAAAATCTTCTGCACTAAAATCAATTGTAACTGTATCATAAATTGCATCAGCCATTTGACTTGCAATGAATCTATCCCATATCAACTTATAAAGTTTAAATTGGTCATTAGTAAGTGAATCCTTTATAGATTCCGGGGTTTTTTCGACATATGTAGGCCTTATAGCCTCATGTGCATCCTGTGCAGCACCTTTAGTCTTAAACTGTCTTTCGTAATTTGGTAAGTAACTTTTTCCATAAGTTTTTGCTATAAAATCTCTTGCCATTTTTTTAGCTTCATCGGAAATTCTTACCGAATCAGTTCTCATATACGTAATTAAACCAACTGTCCCTTCTTTTTTTAGATCAATCCCCTCATACAACTGTTGGGCTATCGACATTGTCTTTTTGGTGCTAAAATTCAATTTTCTATAGGCTTCCTGTTGAAGTGAACTAGTTATGAAGGGTGGAGGGGGATTTTTCTTTTTTTCTTGTTTTTTTACATCCTCAACAGTAAATTTTTTATTCTTCAGCGTTTTTACAATTTCCTTTGCCAAATGTTCACTATTTATCTTTATTTTTTCTTTTCCTTTTGAAATGAGCTTGGCTTCTATTTCTTTATTATTGTTTTTTAAGTAAGCTGTGATGCTCCAATATTCTTCTGGAACAAAACTTTTTATCTCATTTTCTCTATCACAAATCAACCTGACAGCAACAGATTGAACTCTTCCAGCGCTTAATCCCCACTTTATTTTTCTCCATAGAACAGGACTTATTTCATAACCCACTAATCTATCTAGGACTCTTCTTGCCTGTTGAGCATCAACAAGGTTTTTATTAATCGTTCTTGGATTTTTTATAGCGTTTGTAACTGCATTTTTGGTAATTTCATGAAATTCTATTCTACATTTATCGCTCAAATTAATCCCAAGTATATTAGCAATATGCCATGAAATAGCTTCTCCCTCTCTATCGGGGTCAGTTGCAATGTATACTTTATTTGACTTTTTGGCTTCCTTCTTAAGTTCATTAATCAAATCACCCTTACCCCTAATAGTTATATATTTAGGCTTATAATCATTATCTATCTCTACGCCGAGCTGACTTTTAGGTAGGTCCCTTACATGCCCCATCGAAGCTTTAACTTTATAATTTTTGCCCAAAAACTTGCTTATTGTTTTTGCCTTGGCAGGTGATTCAACTATAACCAACGATTGCGCCATTTTTTCACCTCCAAAAATAAACTTATAGGCGACTTGTAGAATTATAACAAAAATCTGATTATTTTTCTACAATTAATTTATACATATTGTCATAAAATTTATTCTAAATGTTATTAAGTATTATAAAATTTCCGAAAGTCCTTTTAAGTATGCCCATACATTCAAGCTTACTTATAGCAGCAAGCACTTCATCAGAAGCAAAACTTAAGCTCTCAACAATATTTTCAACCGTCATTCCACCTATTTTTAATTTATTTAATATCGACAATTCTAATTCATTATATCCAGCTAAGGCATTATTATGCAATACTATTCCGTATTCCTCCAATATATCTTCAATTGTTGATACTAGTTTAGCCCCATCCTTTATTAAATTATTTGTTCCAATGCTGTTTACGCTGAATATGTTACCTGGAACTGCAAATACATCCTTACCTTGCTCAAGTGCGATATTAGCAGTTATTAATGAACCGCTTCTTTCTCCAGCCTCTACGACCAAGACGTAATCAGAAAGCCCGCTGATAATTCTATTCCTTCTAGGGAAATTATGAGCTAAAGGTTTTTCATCGGGTAAAAATTCAGAAACTACAGCTCCTTTCTTGATTATTTTACTTAATAGATTAATATTTTCTCTCGGATAAATATTCTTAAATCCGCTTCCCATAACAGCTATCGTTAATCCATCTGCATCAACCGCCCCATAATGGCTTGCAGCATCAATCCCTTTAGCAAGACCACTAATAATCACTATTCCCGCCTTGCTAAGCTCATAAGAAAATTTATATGCAACAGTAAGCCCATAATCGCTTGCCTTTCTTGACCCAACGATTGCAATACTTGGAAGTTTTTCATTAATTTCTCCCTTAATAAACAATCCTATTGGTGGGTCGTATATATTTTTTAGCCTCTCCGGGTAACCAATTTCATCGTATAAAACTAAATTAATATCATTTTCAGTTAAATATAAAGCAGTATCTTTAATCAATTTTTCTTTTTTTGATTCAATAATTTGTGTAGCTACATTTAAATTTATTCCCATGTTTGTCATTTCAATTAAAGTAAGATTGTAAATTTCATGTGGTTTCAAACCTAATTTTAACAAATCGAGCTTATCTCTATCCGTAATCTTTAAATTAAAAAACCAAATTTTATATAATAACTCATTCATTTTATCACCCTATCTCCAGAATCTTTTGTCCATATTTCTATATTGTATAGCTTCAGCAATATGCTTTTCACATATTTTTTCACTCGAATCCATGTCGGCAATGGTCCTTGAAATTTTTAATATTTTAGAATAACCTCTTGATGTAAGAGCAAGGTTTTTAAAGGCTATTTCTAATAATTTGCTAGCTTTTTCATCAAGTTTGCAATATTTTTTAATATGCTTTGGCTTCATTTGTGAATTACAAAAAATCCCTTCATCTTTAAACCTTTCAAGTTGAATTTTTCTGGCTTTTGTAACTCTTTCTCTTATTTTTAGTGAAGACTCTTCATCTTTTTCTCTGTTTAACTCTATAAACGAAACAGGTTCAACTGAGATATGTAAATCCAGTCTGTCTAACAATGGTCCTGAAATTTTATTCAAATAGCCCCTTATTTGATTTTCACTACAGTGACACTCTTTTATTGGATAGCCATAATATCCACATGGGCAGGGATTCATGCTTGCTATAATCATAAACCTTGCTGGATATGTATACTTGCCTTTTACCCTCGATATCGTTACCTTGCCGTCCTCTATTGGCTGCCTCAATGCCTCTAAAACATCCCTTCTAAACTCAGGAAGTTCGTCTAAAAATAAAACCCCATTATGAGCTAATGAAACTTCTCCTGGCATAGGATTACTGCCTCCACCAACAAATGAAGCTGCAGATACGCTGTGATGTGGGCCTCTAAAAGGCGGATTATTTATTAACCTACCCTTATCCTTTAATAGTCCGGCTACGCTGTATATTTTTGTTACTTCAACAGATTCTTCAAGCGATAATTCTGGCAGTATCGTCGGAACTCTCTGCGCAATCATGCTTTTGCCACTGCCTGGAGGTCCTATAAGCAATATATTGTGTCCTCCACTTACTGCAACTTCAATTGCCCTTTTAACATATTTTTGCCCCTTTACTTCATTGAAGTCTAAATCCTGAATGTCATTCTTATTAAAATTATCAATGTATGTCCTCTGTGGCGGCAAATCGTTGTTTATTGTATCCGCAACTTCATTAAGGTTTGAAATAGGAAATATTTCTATATCATCTATAAAACTTACTTCAAATTGATTTTCATAAGGTATAAAAGCTCTTTTGAACTTTCCTCTTGCCTCTAATAACATGGGCAATATTCCTCTAACCCCTCTTACTTCCCCATTAAGCGACAGCTCGCCAATAAAAACACATCCCCTCGTTTTAACATAATTTATTTCACCAATACAACATAATATTCCAACTGCAACTGCTAAATCCAAGTGAGTTCCTTCCTTTTTTAAATCAGCTGGTGCAAAATTAACTATAATTCTACCAGGCTCTAACAAGAAGTTAGAATTTTTTATCGCTGCTTTTACTCTCTCCTTTGATTCTTTTACAACAACATCTGGAAGCCCTACCATTGCAAAATATGGTAACCCACCTTGAACCTCCACTTCTACCTCTACTTCATATCCTTCTATTCCTACTAAAGTTATTGAATTAATTTTACTTAGCATAAAATCACCTCACATAACAATTATTGCCATTTAACATAGTTTTAAACAAAAAAAAAGACTGCTAAGCAGTCATAATTATTCAAATGCATTTTTGATTAAAAATATAGATTTCGCATCATTTTGCTCATTTAATATTATTTCTACAACATCAAATCTAATGTATTCATTGAATTGTTTCTTTTTAGCCAGATAAAGATTTGCCAAGTTTTTAATTCTTATTTGCTTATACCAGTCTACGGCTTCTCTCGGATATCCAAATTCAATGCTTCTTCTTGTCTTAACTTCAACAAAAACCAGGAATTTACCGTCGCGTGCAATTATATCAATTTCGCCAAATTTTGTTCTAAAGTTCTTCTGTATTATAGTATATCCGTTTCTTGTCAAATGCTTTGCAGCCAAGTCCTCTCCAATTTTACCCATGTCCTTTTTATTAAACATATAACCACCCTATAAGTTTTTAATAAAACTTTTTCTATGTAATTCACATGGTCCAAATTTTTTTAAAGCTTCAATATGCTCCTTTGTTCCATATCCTTTGTTTTCGTCAAATTTATATTCTGGATACTTTTCAGATATAAACTTCATAAACCTATCTCTTTCTACCTTTGCAATTATCGATGCAGCTCCAATTGAAACTGATAAATCATCACCTTTAATTATTGCCTTTTGAGGAATTTCAACATCTAGTTTAACTGCATCTATTAGCAAATAGTCAGGTTTTATTTTTAGATTTTCAATCGCTCTTATCATAGCCAATTTAGTAGCAATTAGTATGTTTAACTCGTCTATTTCACTTTGAGATGCAATTCCAATTGAATAATCCACTGATTTTTCAATTATCTCGCAGTATATCTTTTCTCTTGCCTTTTCGGATAACTTTTTAGAATCTTTTATTCCTAGAATTCTTTTATTTTTATCCAGTATAACAACAGCTGCATAAACTGGTCCTGCAAGAGGGCCTCTTCCTACCTCATCTATTCCTGCTACATATGTATACTGTTTGTAAAGTTCTTCTTCATAAATACTTCTTTGAATATACTCCTTTATAAGCTCATTTTCCTTTAAAATTTTATTTAATCTTTTATCAAATAGATTAATCACGGTTTTTCTACTATCAACTTTTAATATTTCAGACTTTAGATTATTTAATTCTTCTATGCTTATACATTTATCAATCATTACTTTTATTTCGTCAACCCTTAGCATATTATTCAACCCCAATTATCATATTAGGAGTTTCAAGAGATATTCTTCCAAGCTTACCTATCCTAAACTCTTCCATTAATACATTTGCAGCTCTATACATATCTATTTCCGAACCAGCAACGATACATCCTCTTTTGCGACCAATATCCTTAAGCATTTCCGTTGGATCATCCTTTATCTCTATCTTAAATCTGTCTTTTAGATTGTTTGGATTAGACTTTTTTATTTCATCTATAAACTTTATCGACAATTCAACTATATCTAAAATCTCTTCTTTAATCGCCTTTATATACGCAAGATGAAGAGCTACCATTTCATCATCAAATTTAGGCCAAAGTATTCCAGGAGTATCCATCAATTCAAATTCATTATTTACCTTGATCCACTGTTTGCTTTTGGTTACTCCAGGTCTATCACCTGTTTGGGCTGTAGATTTGTTGGCTATTTTATTTATAAAGGTCGATTTACCAACATTAGGAATGCCAACAACTAATGCTCTCACTGGTCTGCCTATAATACCTTTATTTATATCCTTTTGCAATTTGTTTTTAATAATGTTTTTTATGCTCGGGAAAATTTTATTTATGTTTTTACCAGTTATACAATCAACATCTAAAGCCACGATGTTGATTGACTTGTAGAAATTAATCCATTCTTTATTTATCTTTTCATCTGCCAAATCTGCTTTGTTCAAAATCACTATCTTGGGTTTGTTTGAAATGATTTCATCGATATCAGGGTTCTTGCTGCTGATTGGCGCTCTTGCGTCTAATAATTCTATTACAACATCAATTAATTTTAATGATTCAGATATTTGCCTTTTAGTTTTAACCATATGCCCTGGATACCACTGTATATTCATATGTAAGCCTCCTAGATAATACTGATTATATTTATTATACAAATTTATATTAAAAAAACAAGCATGACCAATAAAAAAGAGACTGCAGTGCAGCCTCTTTACTCAATGATTTCCTTAACTCTTGTAGCAGCCTTACCGATCTTCTTTCTGATGTAGTAAAGCTTAGCTCTTCTAACCTTACCTCTTCTAACCACTTCAATCTTATCGATTATTGGTGAATGAACAGGGAATGTTCTTTCAACACCTACACCGTAAGAAATTCTTCTTACTGTGAAAGTCTCTCTAACTCCACCATTTTGTCTCTTTAAAACTAAACCTTCAAAAACCTGAATTCTTTCTCTGTTTCCTTCTCTAACTTTTACGTGAACTTTTATAGTGTCACCTACATTGAAACTTGGAAGGTCATTCCTTAATTGTTCAGCTTCAATTGCTCTTATTAAATCCATGTTCTTTCCCTCCTTCCCGCATAGACGTTCATAGCCACCTAGAGGAACGCCCGTTTTCACACAGGGAATATTATAGCATATATCTTAATGTTTGACAACAGACTTTTTTATTATTTTACCAACTACCAGATGAGCCTCCTCCCCCAGACGACCCACCTCCAAATCCACCAGAGTTTCCTCCGCCTGAGCCTCCAAAACCGCTAGGCCCACCAAATCCTCCTGGTCCTCCAAATCCTCCACCTCCACGTCCCGAACGAAATCCAATTGCAATCAAATTTAGTATAAGTTTTAAAATTGACCATCTAAGAAATCTGCCGTCAATAAACAGTAGCAATATAATGAACATAATAAAAACTATATTTTCAAAATCAAATGCCTCATCTACAGTCTGCTTGGCATTATCGACAATATTTATTTTGTTTCCTTCAAGTGTAACTCCATATTCTTGAGCAATCTCATTGCATATAGCCTTGTAACCTAGCAGTATTCCTTTATCATAATCTTCATTCTTAAAGTAAGGAAGTATATATTCGTCTCTTATTCTGCCAGTTTTTCCATCTGGCAAAGCACCTTCCAAACCATAACCCACTTCTATTCTCATTTTTCTATCTTCTACTGCAACTAACAACAGAACGCCATTATTTTTATCCTTTTGACCTATGCCAAAGCTTCTAAAAATACCATTAGCGTATTCTTCAATTGTCATTTCTTCTGTTGATTTGATAACCACAACTGCTGCTTCAGCAGAAGTTTTACTGAATAGCTCCGAGCCTATTGAAATAATTTCTTCTTTAGTATGAACACCTAATATTCCTACATAATCGTTTACATATTTGTATTCAGTTGGCTCTGGAAACTGCGGAGCTGCATAAACTGCATGGGAAATAATAGTCAGGAAGGTTAAGAATATATAAATTAATTTTCGCATATATTCACCCCCTAAAACTTAACATTAGGGGTCTTTTGTGCACCTTCTTCAGCTTCAAAATAAGGTTTTTCATCAAATCCAAACAATTTAGCTATTATAACAGTTGGAAATCTTTTGATTTTAACATTATAAGCATTTACAGCTGAATTATAGTCTTTTCTTGCAACTGCAATTCTATTTTCAGTCCCAGCTAACTCATCCATCAATTGCCTGAAATTAGCATCTGCTTTTAAATTGGGATAATTTTCAACAACAACTAAGAGCCTTGATAAAACAGAACTCAATTCATCATTAGCTGCTGCCTGTTCACTCAGCGTTTTTGCTCCCGCAAGTTTAGCTCTTGCATCTGAAATGTTTTGTATTATTTCCTTTTCGTGTTTTGCATAACCTTTTACAGTTTCGACAAGATTGGGTATTAAGTCGCTTCTTCTTTGCAATTGATTCTGAATCTGACTATAGCTTTCTTTTGTTTTTTGATCTAAAGACACTAATGTATTATAGCTGCTAATTCCCCACAAAACTACTATTGCTAAAATTATGATTGTAATAAAACCCTTGCTTAATCTTCTCATTTATATCCCCCTTTACTCCACTTTTTATAATTATACCCCTCAATTAAGTATATAGCAAATTTACTTAAATTATATTCATGCTCTCCAACTATATTCCATTAAGCTCTTCCTTTATCTTATTCAACATTTTTAAATCTTCCTTGCTCAAGTTAGCCTTCTTTAAAAGGTCTGGTCTTCTTAGATAAGTAATTCTTAAAGATTGATATCTTCTCCATATCTCTATATTCTTATGATGCCCAGAAAGCAGGACGTCAGGAACTCGCATGCCTCTAAATTCCTCTGGTCGAGTATATTGTGGATATTCAAGCAAACCGTTATAAAATGACTCGTCTTCATAGCTTACGTTGGTTGATAAAACTCCCGGAATCAACCTCGAAACACTATCTATTATTACCATGCTTGCAAGCTCCCCACCAGTTAACACATAATCTCCAATCGTAATTTCCTCATCTACAAGCGGCATTATCCTTTCATCAATTCCTTCATAGTGTCCGCAAATTAACATAATATGTTTTATGTTTGCTAATTTTTTTGCCATTTCCTGGTCGAATTTTTTTCCTCGTGGAGTCAGAAAAATTGTGAAAGGTTTATATCCATATTTTTTTTCAATATTTTCAACAGCATTATATATGGGTTCTACCTGCATTACCATTCCAGCCCCGCCGCCATAAGGATAATCGTCTACTTTTTTATGTTTGTTGTTTGTAAAATCCCTAATATTAATCCTATTTATTTCAATCAGACCTGTCTCTTTTGCCCTTGCAATAATGCTATAATCGAATACATCGAACATTTCAGGAAAGAGCGTCAACACCTCAAATTTCATATCAATCCCTCAATCATATTTATTTTCATTGTTCTACCATTTATGTCTACTTCCTTTACAACATCCTTTATCGCTGGAATAAGAATAATTTTTCCTTCATCAGTTTCTAATTCATAAACATCATTGCTTCCTGTTGAGAATACAGATTTTATATTGCCATAAAGTTTTCCGGACTCAACGTCTACAACATTTATTCCAATTAAATCTGCAATAAAGTATGTATCCTCAGGAAGTTTGACTGCATTTTCCCTATCAATGTATAAATATTGTTCCTTTAATTTTTCTGCTGCATTCATGTTTTCAATCCCATCAATTTTTAATATGACGATATTTTTGAAAAACTTAACTCCATTTACCTCTTTTTTTATAAAATTATCATTTGATTTTAGGAATACAAACCTTAAATCTTTAAACCTGTTGATATCGTCAGTTAAAGGATAAACCTTTAGTTCCCCCTTAACTCCGTGTGTATTTATTATTTGCCCAATTTTTAAATATTCTACCATACAAATCACCCTCATAAAAAATAGTGAAAAAGAGTTAGGTATCCCTAACTCTTTATATTATCTCCACAACAACTCTTTTATTCATTTTTGTTGCTGCAGCTTTAACTACAGTTCTAATAGCTCTAGCTATTCTACCCTGCTTGCCAATTACTTTTCCCATATCTTCAGGAGCAACCTTAAGTTCAATAATAACAGATTGCTCTCCTGCTATTTCATTGACAACAACTGCATCAGGGTTATCCACAAGTGCCTTAGCAATGATTTCAACTAATTCCTTCATTTTAAGCACCCCTTTATTCAATGATGCCTGCCTTCTTTAAAAGATCTCTAACAGTATCTGTTGGTTGAGCACCGTTTGAAATCCACTTCTTTGCCTTTTCTACGTCGATTTTTACGTCAGCTGGTTCAGTTGTTGGATTGTAATATCCTAATTCTTCGATAAATCTACCATCTCTTGGTGATCTTGAATCAGCAACTACCAATCTGTAGAAAGGTGCTTTCTTAGCTCCCATTCTTCTTAATCTAATCTTTACTGCCATGTATTTCACCTCCTTAAAATATTGCATTTATTTATTTAAAGAAAGGAAATTTGAATTTTCCTTTTTTCATATGCTTTTGCATATCAGCAAACTGTTTCATCATCTTTCTGGCCTGCTCAAAGTTCGATAACAACTTGTTTACATCCTGAATCGTTGTTCCTGAACCTTTAGCAATTCTCTTTTTTCTACTTGAATTGATTATTGAAGGATTTTTTCTTTCTTCCTTAGTCATAGATTTAATAATCGCTTCTATTCTTGCCATTTCCTTTTCATTTTCATTTAAATCTATATCATCGAGTTTGCTTGTATCTAGTCCAGGAATCATTTTAATCAAGTCCTTCAACGGTCCCATTTTCTTCATTTGAGACATCTGGTCAAGAAAATCTTCAAGAGTAAATTCGTGTTTTTCAAGCTTTTGTTGCATTTCAAGCGCTTTTTTCTCATCTATTGTCTGTTGAGCCTTTTCAATTAGGCTAAGAATATCACCCATTCCAAGTATACGTGATGCCATTCTGTCTGGGTAGAATATTTCCAAATCGCTCAACTTTTCTCCAACACCAGCAAACTTTATGGGTTTTCCTGTTACTGCCTTTACAGAAATCGCAGCACCACCGCGAGTATCGCCGTCAAGTTTAGTTAATATTACGCCAGTTATATCCAATTTTTCATTAAAACTTTGAGCCACATTTACTGCATCCTGTCCTGTCATCGCATCAACTACTAGCAATGTCTCAAACGGCTCAACTTCACTTTTGATATTCTGCAACTCTTCCATCAATTCCTGGTCAATATGAAGTCTTCCGGCTGTATCTATAATAACTACGTCTTTTGCGTTTTTCTTAGCATTTTCAACTCCAGCTTTGGCAATATCTACAGGATTTGCCCTATCCCCTAAAGTAAATACCGGAACATCTATTTGCCCGCCGAGTATCTGTAACTGCTTGATAGCTGCTGGTCTATAAACGTCAGCTGCTACTAACAATATTGATTTGTTTGACTTTTTCAAGTGGAGTGCAAGTTTAGCAGCCATTGTTGTTTTACCAGCACCTTGAAGACCAACTAACATAATGACTGTAGGAGGTTTTGGCGATATATTTATCTTGCTTTCTCTGCCTCCCATAAGCATAATCAACTCTTCATTTACAATTTTGATTACATGCTGTCCAGGAGTTAAGCTTTCCATAACCTCCTGCCCAACAGCTCTTTGGCTTACAGAATTAATAAAGTCCTTAACGACTTTATAGTTTACGTCTGCTTCAAGAAGGGCTAACTTTACTTCTCTCATAGCTTCTTTTACATCTTTTTCAGTAAGTTTACCTTTTCCTCTTAGCTTCTTGAAAGTCTCTTGCAATTTATGGGTTAAACCCTCAAAAGCCATAGCACGCCCTCCCATTATAATTCAATTAATTCATCTATAATATCTATCGCTTTGGTGATTCTATCATCTTTCATCGCAGATAAAATGCTTTTTACTTCAATTAGTTTTTGCCTTTGCTTTAGAAATTTGTCAACAAGCTTGAGGTCATCCTCGTATTGAAATAATATCTTTTCACTTCTTTTTATGATATCATGAACAGCCTGTCTTGAAATATTCAATTCCTCTGATATTTCACTTAAAGACATATCCTCTTCAAAATGATAGGACATTATCATCCTTTGCTTTTCAGTTAATAGATTTCCATAGAAATCAAGTAGTAAAGTGATAAAACTTAATTTATCCATAATTATCATCCTTTTATATACTATCAAAAACATCTACTGGTGTCAAGTATTTTTACTTAACACTTAAAATAATGCGTCTACAAACATTTCAGGGTCAAATGCCTGTAAATCGTCTATACCTTCACCAACACCTATCATTTTAACAGGGATATTTAATTCATTGTTTATAGCAATTACTACTCCACCCTTTGCTGTTCCGTCAAGTTTTGTTAAAACTATACCATTAACATCTGCAACGTCAATAAATTCTTTTGCCTGATGAATAGCATTTTGTCCTGTTGTAGAATCCAGAACAAGGAGCGTCTCTTTATAAAAATCCCGCCCTTCCTTCTCTATAACCCTGTTTATTTTTCTAAGTTCCTCCATTAAATTCTTTTTATTATGAAGTCTTCCTGCCGTATCACATATCAATATATCAACCTTTCTTGCCTTTGCTGATTGAATTGCATCGAATACCACAGCAGCAGGGTCAGCACCTTCTTTTTGTTTAATTACCTCAACTCCACACCTTTGGCCCCAAACCTCAAGCTGGTCTATAGCTGCTGCTCTGAATGTATCTCCTGCAGCCATCATGACCTTGTATCCTCTTGATTTAAAGAAATTAGCAATCTTACCTATTGATGTAGTCTTTCCTACTCCGTTTACTCCAACAACCATAAAAACTGCAGGTGTCTTAGGAGGAATTATATCAATGTTTTTATCCCCCCTCATTATTTCAACTATTATATTTTTTAATTCATCTTTTGCTTCTTGAATTTGATTGATTTTCTTTTCTTTTATTCTTTTCTTTAATTTTTCTACTATTGCAGTTGTAGTATTAAAGCCTACATCTGCGACTATTAGTGCTTCCTCAAGTTCTTCAAAAAAATCATCGTCTAATTCTGATGTAAAATTAAATATTGCCTCTACCTTTTGAGTCAAATTATCCCTTGTTTTTGTCAGACCTTCCTTAAGTTTTTCAAACCAGCCCATTAGATTGCCTCCTTTAATTTTAGTGATACTAATTTAGATACTCCCTTCTCCTCCATAGTAACACCATATAGAGCATCAGCAGCTCCCATGGACCCCTTTCTATGGGTTATTAAAACAAATTGCGTTTTATGGGAATAATGTTTTAAATAATTCGCAAATCTTAATACATTTGCATCATCGAGTGCAGCTTCAATTTCATCAAGGACACAGAATGGTGTAGGTTTAAATTTTAATAGTGCGAAAATCAAAGCAATTGCTGAAAGTCCCTTTTCACCACCTGAAAGCAAGCTTATACTTTGTAGCTTTTTACCAGGTGGTTGAACTATTATTTCAATTCCAGATTCCAAAATATTTTCTCCGTCTATTTTTAAATCTGCATGTCCTCCTCCAAATAATTCTTTAAAAGTTTCGTTAAAGTATTTTTTAATTATAGCAAAGTTTGCTTCAAATTGCACCTTCATTTTATTAGTAATTTCATCAATGACCTCAATTAAAGATTTTTCAGCATTTTCAAGGTCATCACGCTGAACTTTTAAGAAGGTATATCTTTCTTTTACTTTTTTAAGTTCTTCTATGCTTCCTATGTTAACCTCTCCAAGCTCTTTAATTTTGCTTTTGAATTCATTTATTTTTTTAGTAGATTCTAAATTATTAAATTCAGAAACTTTATATTTTAAAGCCTGTGGTATGCTCATCTCATATTCATCCCAAAGCCTTTGGTTTAATAGTTCTATTTCAGATTCCTGTTTAGCCTGCGTCATCTCTAATTTATGAACAATCCCGATTATATCTGATAACTCTCTATTCTTTTTATTTAATTGTTCTTCTATTTTTCCAGTTGTATCTATAATTTGGTTCTTTTTAATCAATAACTCATTTTCTTTTTCTTTACCATTTTTAAAATCCAATGTAAGTTTAAAAATTTCATCTTTAGTTTTGCTGATCTCATTATCAAACTCTAAAATTCTATTTTCAATAAATAAAATCTCTTTACTATATTCTTCTATTTTTAATTTACTTCTTTCAATTAAGCTCTCAACTTCTGTTATCTTTTCTTCTAAAGAATCCAATTCCTTTTTCTTTTCTGCAAAAATAATTTTTTCATTTGTCAATTTATTGTTAATGTCGTCTTTCATTTTTTCAAAATTCTTAAGAGCTTCATTTAATTCAATTAGTTCATTGTTTTTCTGTTTTTCTAGCAAGCTATTTCTTTCAATTTCTATAGAATAAGTATTTTTATCGTTTTCAATTTTTGAAAGTTCATTTGTAAGATGTTCAATTTCAACGTTCGATGCTTCTATCTCATTGTTTAGGTCGTGTATTTTATTTTTAATATCAGCTAATAAATTATTAAAGTTATTATCCTGAATATATGCATTATTAATTTTTGATTTTAAATCTTCTATTTCTAAAATGGCATTCTTTTTTTCAAACTCATTCTTTTCTATCTCAAAATCGAGTTGTTTAATTTTTTCTTTCTCTATATTCAATTTTTTTTCAATCTCAATAATATCATTTTTTCGTTTGAAAATACCTATATTCTTATAACTTGAACCTCCAGTTAAAGAACCTCCAATATTAATTATTTCTCCATCTAAAGTAACAATTCTAAAACTAAAATCAGTTTTTTGGGCTAAATTTATAGCATTATCTATATCATTGCAAATTAATGTTCTTCCAAGCAAATTAGAAACAACATTGCTATATTTTGAGTTAAAATTCACTACACCCGAAGCAATGCCAATAAAACCATTAAACTTTTTAAAATCATCTTCTCTTAAAACATCTCTTGCTTTAACTGTGGTCAATGGTAAAAATGTTGCTCTTCCAGTTTTGTTTCGCTTTAAATATTCAATCATTTCCTTTGCATAATGTTCATTTTCAACGACTATATTTTGAACTGCATTTCCAAGCGCTGCTTCAATTGCCGTTTCATATCCCTCTGGAACATCAATAATATCTGCAACAGTCCCAATAAAGCCACTATTTTTATTGTATTTTTCAATAATAGATTTAACAGCTTTATTATATCCCTCATGTTCCTTTTCCATTTCAAGCAACATATTTAATCTCGCTTCATTTGTTTTCATATTTTGAAAAATTTTATTTTTGTCAATAATAAATTTATTTATTTTAGTTTCGATTTCCTTTAAATTATTTTGTGCTGCATTAATACTTTGGTTGTAAATATTTATGCTCTTATTAATAATATTTCTTTCGTTTGTCTTTTGATTGTATATTTGTTCAAGTTCATTCTTTTTATCAATTTTGCTTTTATTGATTAAATGTAAATTATTTAACTGTTTAGTTATGTTCTCCTCTATAAATAAAAGTGATGAGATTTTATTTTTTGTCTCAGACAAATTCTTTAGAACTTCTAATATGTCGTTCTTTTTATCTTCTATACTCTGTTCATGTTTTTTATATTCCTTATAATAATTATTTAATTCATTTTCATATTCTTTTATTTTTTCTTCTTGTCGTTTTAATTTTCCCTGAATGTAGTTTTTTTCTGATATCAGTTTTATTTTCTTTTGCTCTTCTAATTCAATATATTTTCTTAGGTTTTCAACATCTCCATTCAATCTATATTTATCATTAGTTGCATTCTCTTTTCTTTCAATAATTAAATTTAATTCAGCAGTTTTTCTTTGTATATTTTTATCAATTTCAAAATTTAAATTATACGTCTCATCATATTCTCTTAGAATTATATTTAATGCTTTTTTTTGTTTTTCAATTTGTTCTGTAAATGTTTGGATTTCTTCCATAATATTCTCTTTTTCTCTTACCTTCTTTTCTATTTCAATTGAAGTAATATCTAGCTTTTGCTTAATAATATCGTAATTGTATAATATTGAATTAATTTCAAGGTTCATCAAATCTTTCTTATACTCTAAATATTTCTCGGCCTTTTTTGCCTGCAATTCAAGAGGACTAATCTGAGATTCAAGTTCAGATATTATATCGTTAATTCTTATCAAATTTTGTCTTGTATTTTCAAGTTTTTTCTCGGCTTCAATTTTTCTTGATTTAAATTTTGTTATTCCTGTTGCCTCTTCAAAAATGCTCCTTCTATCTTCTGCCTTTGAGCTTAATATTTCTTCAACTTTTCCCTGACCAATAATTGAATAGCCATCAACACCTATTCCTGTATCCATTAATAGCTCATATATATCTTTTAATCTGCAAATCGAATTATTAAGCATATACTCGCTTTCTCCAGATCGATATAATCTTCGTGTAATTTTAACTTCATTATATTCAATAGGCAAAAGCCCATCTCCATTGTCTAAAATTAATGATACCTCAGCATAGTTTAATTGCTTTCTATTTTCTGTCCCTGCAAATATCACGTCCTCCATCTTGGCTCCACGTAATGTTTTTGCACTTTGTTCACCTAAAACCCATCTTATGGCATCTACAATGTTGCTTTTACCACTACCATTTGGGCCAACGATTGCAGTTATTCCATGAGTAAAATCTAAGTCAACTTTATCCGCAAAAGATTTAAATCCTTTTATTTCGACACTTTTTAATTGCAAGTATACCACCCCGAAATTAGCAATATCGAATACAGTATATCATTAATTTTATAACAATACAATGCAAAATAAAAAGACCTGCTACACAGGTCTTATCTTGGCTGAACTATAAATTTTATTGCAGTTCTTTCTTCGCCTTCTATTTCAATTTCTGAAAAGGCTGGAACAACAACAAGATCGATTCCATTAGGAGCGACATATCCTCTTGTGATTGCAATTGCCTTTACTGCTTGATTAACTGCTCCAGCGCCTACAGCCTGAATTTCAGCAGAAGCTCTTTCTCTTAAAACTGCAGCTAGTGCTCCTGCTACTGCTTTAGGTTGTGATTGAGCTGATACCTTTAAAATTTCCATGTAAATTCCTCCCTCGAATACTATTTTATATGATATATTCTATATCAATTAGAAAAATCCTTCTTTAAATAGAAATTTTTGCATAATCTTTTATAGACATTTTTCTACTTAATTTGTCGGATTCAAATAACAAGTATTCTCCTTCAAGGGAATAATCTGTTTCTATATTCAGTTTTATATTTTTTAGCCGTTCCTTGAGGTCATTGTAGTATTTTTTCTTTCCAGCATAAAGCTTTGAAATATAATTATTCGATATCCTGATTCTTAATAAATTTTCTTCATTAAAATATTCGTTTACAACAAATTCAATCATATCGCTCAAAATGCTTGACTCAACCAATTCTCTAAAGGAAGGGTGAAATGGACCTGCAATAACATCCTTTCCTAAATTAATACCTTCGCTGGCTTGTAATCCTATTCTAATTACAGGAATATCGCTTTTTAAGAACATTAAATAAACTTTTTTGCTCACAAATATAGCTTCATCTAAACTTAAAGGAGTATAAATCCCATTATAATACATCCATTCCATATATGTATCTTTAATAATTAATGCAGGATAAATTCTTACAAAATCAGGCTTTAATTCTATTATTTTTTGAGCAGTATCTATGTCTTTAATTAAATTATCCTTTGGAAGCCCTATCATCATTTGAAGTCCAAGTTTTAAACCAAAACTTTTTATTAATCTCACCGCATTAAACACGTCTTCTGTTGTATGACCTCTTTCTGATGCTTTTAAAACTTCTTCATCTAGAGATTGAACTCCTAATTCTATTATACCAACATTATACTTACTAAGATTTTCCAATATAAATCTGTTAATATAATCAGGCCTTGTTGAAATACGAATATCATCAATTTTACCTTCTAAGAGAATATTATTGGCAGCTTTTAGCAACTCATTTTGATAATCAACTGGAATTCCTGTAAAACTACCTCCATAAAATGATAACTCAATATGTGAATTATTCCTATCTATTGTCTTTAAATAATCATCTACCTGACTATAGACAAAGTTTTCATCTATTTCAATTTCTGAGCCTGTTATTTTTTTTTGGTTACAAAACACACAATCATGAGGACATCCTTTATGTGGAACGAATATCGGGATTATATAATATTTTTTATTCATCTAAATCTACTCCTAATTTTAATAATGCATTTTTTGCTGCTATCTGCTCTGCCTCTTTTTTGGATTTTCCTATTCCATTTCCATATTTAGTGTTATCTAAAAAAACGTCAATAGAGAAGGTTTTATTGTGATCCGGTCCCCAGGAATCAACAACATCATATTTAATTGCAGATAGTAAATTCTTTTGAACATATTCTTGTAATTTTGTTTTATAATCGATATATTCCTTCTTTTTTGCAATGGCCCCAATTTTATCTTTCAAATACTCTAACACAAAATCCTTTGCTCTATCATATCCTTTGTCTAGATATATAGCTGCAATAACCGCTTCAGTTGCATCGGCTAGAAGCGAATCTTTTTCTCGTCCCCCCGTCATTTCTTCTCCTCGCCCAATGCGAATAAAATGATTTATTTTTATTTTTCTAGCGATTTCTGCTAAAGACGCTTCACAAACAACACTGGCTCTTAAGCGACTTAGCTTTCCCTCTTCTCTATTCTTAAATTTCTTAAATATATATTCACTTACCACTAGTCCTAAAATAGAATCCCCTAAAAATTCCAACCTTTCATTATGTTCATTATAACTAAGTCCGTGTTCATTGGCAAAGGATGTGTGTGTTAAGGCATGGTCAAGCAATTTTATATCATCAAAATCAACTCTAATTATTTTTTCAAATTCTTTGAGTTGTTTTTGCCTTTCTTTTTCCATTACAACCTCCATAAAATTAAAGCCCCGAATAATCGGGACTAAATTACATATCTGTATGCTCCTTTATGTATTCAACAACATCTCCTACAGTTTGGATTTTTTCTGCGTCTTCGTCTGGTATTTCTAAATCGAAATCCTCCTCAAGAGCCATTATAAGCTCAACTATATCCAATGAATCCGCACCTAAATCATCAATAAAATGTGAATCCATAGTAATATCGTCTGTATCAACACCGAGTATATCAGATATTCTCTCCTTTACTTTTTCGAATATCATTGTCTTCACCTCCCTTCAAAGGATTCAAATATATAATATTATATAACCTCTAATGCGTCAACATAATTTATATCTTTTTGATAAATTAATATTATTCTAATTAATTATTTATTACTAAGTAAAAAAATTATTTTATAAATCATATTTTAAGACTTCATTCTCTATTGTTTCAATAATTTTACCTTCTATGCATCTAATAGCCTGTCCAGCTGCATTTTTAATAGCTTTTGCATCTGAGCTTCCATGTGCTTTTATAACATAACCCTTTATACCGATGAGTATCGCCCCACCATGTTCTGCATAATCAAAGTCTCTCTTGAACTTTTTAAAAACAGGCTTTAGAAATATCCCTCCAATCTTATTTCTTAAAGACGAATAAATTTCCTTTTTTAAAATATCGAATATAGTAGACGCGACACCCTCAAACAATTTTAGGACTACATTACCAACAAATCCATCTGCCAGGACAACGTCGCATTCTCCTTTTGGGATTTCTCTAGCTTCAATGTTTCCAATAAAATTCATGTTGCTGTTCTTCAACAGATTATAGCTTTCCTTTATGAATTCTGTTCCCTTTTCTTCTTCAGCCCCAATATTTATTATCCCAATTTTAGGATTTATCTTGCCTAAAACTTTCCTCGAGTAAATATCTCCCATTATGCCAAATTGAAGTATATTTTTGGGTTTACATTCAGCATTTGCTCCAGCATCTAACAACATAAATGCACCCTTCTCTCCTGGAATTACAGGTGCTAGAGCAGGTCTATCTATCCCGTTAATTCTCCCAACAACAAATAGTCCTCCCGCCAGCAAAGCTCCTGTGCTTCCTGCAGAAATGAATGCATCTGCCTCACCTTCCCGTAGCATTTTAAGACCTTTTACCATGGAAGAGTCCTTTTTCCTTCTAATTGCCATCGTGGGTGATTCATCATTTGTTATCACTTCGGAAGCATGAACAATTTCAATTTTATCATTCTCGTCAAATCCTATTTTTTGAATAATTTCACTTACTTTTTCTTTATCTCCAACCAGTAATGCTCGTATGCCATATTCCTTAACCGCCATCAATGCACCTTTTACGATTTCAAAGGGGGCATTATCTCCACCCATCGCATCAAAAATTATTTTCATATACTTACCTCCAAAATAAACATCACCCTTATTATACAATAATTTTATCAGATATAAAAGACAAAAGCACACCGTAAGGTGTGCTAAATTTCAATTATTTCTCAACTACTACTCTATCCTTGTAGTATCCACAATTTCCGCATACTCTATGAGCTAACTTCATCTCGTGGCATTGTGGACATTCTACCATACCTGGCATAGCAAGCTTCCAAGTTTGCGCTCTTCTCTTGTCTCTTCTTGTCTTTGAATGTCTTCTCGCAGGATTACCCATCGTTACACCTCCTCAATCGCCTTTAAAAAACTGTTTTAGCGTTTCAAGCCTAGGATCAATACTATCACTATGGCAATCGCATTGGCCTTGATTTAAATCTTGGCCACATATAGGACAAAGTCCTTTGCAATTTTCATTGCATAAAACTCTTAATGGTAGAGACAGAATTAAATTGTCAAAAATAGCATCATCTAGTTCAATTCTGTCCTCAATAATTGGATATATGTCTTCCCCCTGTTGTTTTGAGAATGTTTCTTCAAAATCAAATTCCAGAGGGTAATCAACTGGTTTTAAACAGCGTGAACAAATCGTTTCAATCATTGTTTCAACTTTAGCTCTAACAATGATAATTTGTCCATCGTAGTGAGCAATTCCTTTAAAATGAATTGGTGTCCTAAAAACAACCATCATATCGTCCCTTTGGAATTTATCGATTTTAAACAAAACATCAAAGGACTTTTGGCTTGTTTTTTTTCTAATAAGTTCCGAAACATCTAAAAACATGTGCTCACCTCAAATAACGCTACAATTCATTATATAAACTTGGCAGTATAATGTCAAGTTTTGTTATTAATTATTTTATATTTGCAACTATATCTTTTGTATCTCTTGCAATCATAAGTTCTTCGTTTGTTGGAATAAGGAATACTTTTACCTTTGAATCATCTGTAGAAACTTCAGTTAGTTTTCCTCTTACCTTATTCTTAGCTTCGTCAATCTTAACACCTAAGAATTCAAGTCCCTGACAAACAAAGTATCTGCACTCTGGTGAGTTTTCACCAAGTCCTGCTGTAAATACTATAGCATCTACTCCGCCCATCGCAGCTGCATATGCTCCTATATACTTCTTGACTCTATAATAGAACATGTCTAAAGCAAGTTGAGCTCTCTCATTTCCATTAGCAGCAGCATCTTCAACATCTCTAAAGTCACTACTTACGCCCGAAATTCCAAGAACTCCAGATTTTTTATTCATTATATTGTTAACTTCCTTTGATGATATATTTTCAGCTTCTTGAAGGAACGTAACAATCGCTGGGTCCATATCTCCACTTCTTGTTCCCATCATTAAACCTTCAAGTGGAGTGAAACCCATTGTTGTATCAACAGATTTTCCTCCATCTATAGCTGCAACAGAAGCACCATTGCCTAAATGGCATGTTATAATTTTGCATTCTTTCAAATCTTTTCCTAACATATCAGCTGCAATTTTGCTAACATATCTATGTGACGTTCCATGGAAACCATATCTTCTAATGCCATGTTTTACATATAATTCATATGGAAGAGCATACATGAAAGCATGTTTTGGCATTCTTTGATGGAATGCAGTATCAAACACAGCAACCATAGGAGTATTTGGCATTAGTTCCTTGCATGCATAAATACCAGTTAAATTTGGAGGGTTATGTAATGGTGCAAGGTGTGAAACTTCTTCTAAAGTCTTTAATACATCTTCATCTATAAGAACTGATTCTGAATATTTTTCTCCACCATGAACTACTCTATGACCAACTGCAGAAATTTCATTCATGTCTTTAATTACACCATATTCTACATTTGTTAATGCCTCAAGAACTAATTTAATGGCTGCTTTATGGTCTGGCATAGGTTTTTCAATAACCACCTTTTCTTTTCCTTCGGGCTTATGTCCTAATAGTGACCCTTCTAGACCTATTCTTTCTGCAAGACCCTTAGCAAGAACTGATTCATTTTCCATGTTGATTAGTTGGTACTTTAATGAAGAACTACCACAGTTAATTACTAATACGTTCATCTTACGAACCCCTTTCATTTTCTTATTATTGGGCTTGAACTGCTGTTATAGCAACAACATTTACTATATCTTCAACGCTACATCCACGTGAAAGGTCATTCACTGGTGCAGCAAAGCCCTGACAAATTGGTCCAATTGCTTCTGCGTTAGCAAGTCTTTGAACAAGTTTGTATCCAATGTTTCCTGATTGTAAATCTGGGAATATTAACACATTTGCCTTGCCTGCTACAGAACTTCCTGGCGCTTTAAGCTCTGCGACTTTTGGAACTATAGCAGCATCTAATTGCAATTCTCCATCAATCATTAAATCTGGAGCTTTTTCTCTGGCTATTTTTGTAGCTTCAACCACCTTGTCAACCAATTCATGCTTAGCACTTCCTTTAGTCGAGAATGATAACATAGCTACTCTTGGCTCTATTCCACATAGTGATTTTGCATTCTCAGCACTTGCAATAGCAATTGAAGCAAGTTCTTCAGCATTTGGATTTGGATTTACTGCACAATCAGCAAAAATAAATAATCCATTTTCTCCAAATATTGAATTTGGAACCTCCATTACAAAGAAACTCGATGCAATAGAAACTCCAGGTTTAGTTTTTATAATCTGCATTGCAGGTCTTAAAAGGTCTCCAGTTGAATGAATAGCACCTGAAACCATTCCGTCTGCATCATTTAATTTAACCATCATTGTTCCATAATACATTTCATCTTTTACAATTTCTCTTGCCTGGTCTATAGTTACACCTTTATTTTTTCTGATTTCATAGAGACTTTGAGCATAACTTTCGAATTTTTCGCTTTGAACAGGGTTAATTATCTGAACTCCTTCAAGGCTAACTCCCTGTTCCTTTGCTACGCTATGTATTTTTTCTTCATCCCCAAGAAGAACTAGTTTAGCAAGACCCTCTTTTACTATAATCTCTGCTGCTTTAACTGTTCTTGGTTCTGCTCCTTCCGGCAATACAATCGTTTTTTTATTTAACTTCGCCTTAGCCTTAATTTGTTCCATCAAAGCCATTTTAAAACCCCTTTCGTTTGTATATATTGTATATTAAATATTAATCAGCATAAGTTATTATGTTACATTTTTCAATTCCCATATTATATTATATAATAATTATGTCAATAAACAAATAAAATTATTAAAAAAATAATAAAAATTTTATATTTAGGGTGATATTAATGAAGATTGCAGGTATAATTGTCGAATATAATCCGTTACATAATGGTCATGTGTATCATATAGAAAATACAAGAAAAACAACAAAATGCGATTTTTTAGTTGCAGTAATGAGTGGTAATTTTGTTCAAAGAGGTGAACCTGCTATAATTGATAAGTGGTCAAGAACTGAAGCAGCTTTAAAGGCAGGAATAGATTTAGTAATTGAACTTCCTTTCATATACAGCATAAGCAGTGCAGAAAAGTTTGCATTCGGAGCAATACAAACTTTAGATGCATTAAAAAAAATAGATTATGTATGTTTTGGAAGCGAATTAGGTTGCATCGTGCCACTAAATGATATTGCTGAATTGCTCATTAACGAACCAATTGAATTTCAAAATTTGATTAAAACTTATTTAAATTATGGACTTCCATTTGCTAAGTCAAGGGAAAAAGCAATAACGGATTACTTTAAAAAAAATAAAATTAAAATTGAAGTGGAAAAAATAATAAAAAATTCTAATAACATTCTCGGAATTGAATACATTAAAGCTCTAAAAAAAATATCGAGTAATATTCAGCCAATTACGATTAAAAGAATCAAAAACAACTACAACGATATAGAAATAACATCATCGATATCTAGTGCTACTTCAATAAGAGTAAACTTTGAAAATAAAGAACTGATAAAAAAGGTTATGCCTAATTATACCTTTAATATTTTGAACAGGGAAATAGAATATGGAAAATGCCCAGTTGAATTGAATTCATTTTTTGAAATACTGCTTTATAAAATAAGGACATCTTCATTGGAATATTTGAGAACAATTCATGATGTTACTGAAGGTTTGGAATATAAACTAAAAAGAGCAGCTGAGGATTTTACTACCCTTAATGATTTTATAAATTCAGTAATGAGTAAAAGATACACTAAAACTCGTATCCAAAGAATACTATTATATATAATGTTTGATATTACAAAAGAAATTTATACTTCAGAAACACAAAATATAAAATATATAAGAATATTAGGAGCAAATAAAAAAGGAAGAGAATTAATTAAAGAATTAAAAGAAATTGTCGAATTGCCAATAATAACCAATGTCTCAAAAAAAGAAAAGGAGCTTCTAAAATTCGATATTATGGCTTCAAATATTTATGTGTTAGGATACAAAAATAAAGAAAGAAAAAAAGCAATGCAGGATTTGAAAACCTCTCCCATTTTAGTCGAATGAACATGAATTATATTTAAGAAAACCGCATAAATTGTAGTGAAGCAATAAGATAGGCGTTAAAAATGTTGATATTTCTTCAAATACTTTTTGTAATTAGCATTCTTTCATTCTTTTTTATAAACAAAAGATATGGAATAAAAATATTTCTTTTATTAATACTATTTAGCATGTTTTTATTTCCGAGTGTATCAATAAAAAATGCTAGACATGGTTATGAATTGTGGGTATCAGTAATAATTTCTTCATTATTGCCTTTTTTTATATTGAATGATTTGATGATTTATTTTGAAATTCCTGATGCTCTTTTTCACTTATTTTCGAAACCTTTTGAAATATTATTTAAAACATCTGGTTATGGTGCCTACGTATTTATTTTGAGCATATTTTCAGGATATCCCACCGGAGCTAAAATTGTTTCACAATTAATCAGTGAAAAAAAGATAAGTGAATATGAGGGGCAGAAAATACTTAATTTTGCAAGCACTTCTGGTCCTTTATTTGTTGTTGGAGCTGTTGGCGCTGGAATGTTAAAAAACGAAATAGCAGGTTATGTTGTTTTTATATCCCATATATTAGGTGCGATAGCAAATGGGATTTTATATTCCTTCTTTTATAAAAGGACATCAAAAAACATATTTAATTTTAAAAATAAGAATGAAAAAACTAAAAACATATTTTATTCAGCCATAACAAATTCTTTATTGACAACTGGTTTAATTGGAGGGTATATAATATTTTTCTCAGTAATAATAGGAATTTTTAAACACATAAAATTATTTACTATGTTAACTTTTTTATTATCTAAATTTTTGCCTGGAAAACTACCTGAAATATTAATATTATTATTTCAAAGTATCATTGAAATTTCAAATGGATGTAATATTATTGCTACTTCAAATTTAAGTTTAGAAATGATATTGATTCTTGAATGCTTTATAATTTCATTCAGTGGTGTTTCGATAATCATGCAGGCTGTAACAATACTACATGACTGTAAAATAAATATAAAAAACTATATCATATCAAAATTTAGCCATGCATTATTATCTTCAATTATTTGCTATATATTATTAAAGATTAGACTATTTAATTCTATTTCAGTTTCTAATTTCAATAATATTCATATACCAAACAAATTTATATTAATCCAGTTGATGCTAATAATAATATTATTTTCACTGTTAATCTATAGAATAAAAGCATATTATAAAACAATTAAATTAATGAGAAAGTAATTTAAAAGCCCTATGAATGATTTACTTGGATTTGCTTATAGAACCTAAAAACTCTAACGTTCATGAACACTACATCTTAGCAATATATTCTTCGGGCCGTAAAGATAACTTCTTTTATTTCATAAAATTTTATTTACTGCTATATCCTTCTCTAATTTTTTGCAAAATATCTTGTAAAACTTCGTCAGGGACTAGTTCCTTTATACAGCCTCCATACATTGCAACCTGTTTTACAAGGCTTGAACTTAAAAATGAGTATTTATTACTTGTCATCATAAAAATAGTCTCAATATTTTCATCAAGCTTATTATTCATCATCGCCATTTGCAATTCATATTCAAAGTCCGTTACTGCTCGTAAACCTTTTATAATAACTTGAGCATTCTTTCTTTTAGCATAGTTTACTAAAAGTCCTCTAAAACTTTCAACTTCTACATTCTTTAAATGCATAGTAACTCTCTTAATAAGTTCTACCCTTTCTTCAATTGAAAAAAGAGGGTTCTTCTTGTCAGGATTTTCTAGAACAGCAACAATCAATTTGTCACAAACATTTGCAGCCCTGATTATTATATCAAGGTGTCCATTTGTAATTGGGTCAAAGCTTCCAGGGTAAACTGCAATTTTTTCCATATTAATCCTCCCTATTCCATAGAGCAATCAGCGTTCTACCATACTTTTCTACTCTATAATTTTTAAATTCTCCTATATTTTCTATTATAGCATCATTTTGATCAAGTTCTGCAACTATTAAACAATTATCGCTAAATATTTTCAATTCATAAATAGCTCCAATTGACCTTTCAACTAAACCTTTCCCATATGGTGGGTCTAAAAATATCAAATCATATTTCATATTTTGGTTTCTTATACTCTTTAATATTGTAAAAGAATCTCCAAAATATGTAGTTGATTTATCATCAAAGCATAAATTATAGATATTTTCTTTAAGAACTCTAAAAGCATTTTTATCAGATTCAATAAAAGTGCAATGTTTTGCACCCCTGCTTAATGCTTCGAGCCCAAGGTTACCGCTACCAGCAAATAAATCCAATACATTTGAATCATAAACTTTATTTCTTATGATATTGAATAATGCTTCTTTTACTCTATCAGATGTGGGCCTAGTTATCATCCCCTCTGGGGCCTTTATAATTCTCCCCTTAGCTAATCCAGTAATAATTCTCATATATGCCTCCTATAAATTAGTCATAAAGAAAAGGGAAGATAAACTTCCCTTTTCTTTATTTTATATTAATTACTTTCTTCCTGCAAGCCCTCTTTCATAAGCTTCAACCATCTTTTTAACCATATATCCGCCAACTGATCCACATTCTCTTGATGTCATATTTCCCCAGTATCCAGTTGTTGGAACTTGAACACCAATTTCATTAGCTACTTCATATTTAAATTGTTGAAGCCCACTCTTTGCTTCTGGAACTACCTTTTGATTAGTTCTTCCTACTATGCTTTCGTTCATCCTTTTCACCTCCTGTTTCAGTTGCTTATTATTAATTTCCCCAGTATTCGACAATATATTCATGTAATTTTTGGTAATTTATTTAAATATTAAAAGGGATGTGGAGAAAATCCCCACATCCCTTTTTATCTAATTGTGCTACCGCCTTATTATCTTCTTTGTGCTAAGCCTTTTTCATAAGCTTCTACCATCTTTTTAACCATATATCCGCCAACTGATCCGCATTCTCTTGATGTCATATTTCCCCAGTATCCAGTTGTTGGAACTTGAACACCAATTTCATTTGCAACTTCATATTTAAATTGTTCAAGTGCTGCCTGAGCTTCTGGAACTAATGCTCTATTTCTTGATTGAATGTTTATCATATTGTTTCACCTCCTGTTTCTGTTTCTATTTATAATTTAACCACTTAACAAAAAATTATAACAGGAAGTTTTATGTAAACAATGCAACCTAATTTAATGCAAAGGAATCATCTACAATATTGGTAAGCTCATATACCTTGTTCCTTAAATTTGAATATGAGTTATCTTCTATTTTATTATTCTCTATAAGCTCCTTTGCAATTTCTCTAGTTTGTTTTAATATATCAATATCGTGAATTATATCTGCTACTTTCAATTCAGGCAATCCGTGTTGCTTGGTTCCAAAAAATTCGCCAGTTCCTCTCAGCTTCAAATCAAATTCAGCAATTTCAAAACCATCAGTGGTTTTTGTCATAACTTTCATTCTTTCAATAGATTCGTCTGATTTTGCATCAGCTATTAAAAAACAATAAGATTTATGACTGCCTCTTCCAACTCTACCTCTTAGCTGATGAAGCTGTGATAAACCAAATCTATCTGCATTTTCAATAACCATTACGCTTGCATTAGGGACATTAACACCAACTTCAACTACGGTTGTTGAAACAAGGACTTGAGTCTTATTTTCTTTAAAATTTAACATCGCTCTATCCTTTTCCTGTGCGGACATTTTGCCATGTAAAAGTCCAATATTATACTCCTTTAGAAAATTTTTCTTCAAAAATTCAGCCATCTCAGTTGCAGATTCTGCTTCTAATTTTTCTGATTCTTCAACAAGTGGACAAATAACATATGCCTGTCTGCCATTATCTAATTCTTTCTTTACAAATTCATAAACCTTTTCTTTGGAATTTGGTCTTATAAAATATGTTTCAATTTTCTGCCTTCCTGGAGGAAGCTGATTAATAATAGAAATATCCATATCTCCATACATAAACAATGCCAGGGTCCTTGGTATAGGAGTTGCTGTCATAACTAAAACATGGGGGTTATGTCCCTTATTAACTAGGTTTGCTCTCTGCCTTACACCAAATCTATGTTGTTCATCAGTTATTGCTAGAGCTAAATTTTTAAATTCAACATTATCCTGTATAATAGCATGGGTTCCAACAATAATTGAAATCTCTCCATTAGCTATTTTGCGCAATATTTCGTCCTTCTCCTTTTTTGGTGTGCTACCGACCAATAGTGCAATTTTTATTTTCCATTCCTTTAATATATTAGTGATAGTGTGATAATGCTGTTCAGCTAATATTTCTGTAGGAGCCATCATAGCCGCCTGATAACCATTCATGGCTGCATTAAAAAGAGCGATAACAGAAATAACAGTTTTACCTGAACCTACATCACCCTGCAACAGTCTATTCATTGGCTTATCGCTTTTCATATCTTTTAATATTTCTCTAATAGCCTTTGACTGAGCTTCTGTAAGTTCAAAAGGAAGTTTGTTTTTTAAGTCAATCATTTCTTTACAAACCGGCATTGCATAGGAAGTCTTATTTTTACTATAAGTTTTTTTTAAATAAAAAAGTCCCAACTGAATTGTTAATAATTCTTCGAATTTTACTCTATATCTTGCTAATTCCAGCATCTCTTTATTTGATGGGAAATGAATATTGTATATAGTTGTTTTTATATCTAATAGATTGTATAATTTTAAAATGCTCAAAGGAAGGATTTCCTCAACTTCAGAATCAATATGTTCCAATGCTGATTTAATAACTTTTCTTAACAATTTTTGATTTACATTTTTATTCAATGGATAAATGGGGTTGATTCCATAAGTTTTTTCATAATCCTTTTCGATTTGAGGATCAACTATAGTTGTCTTTCCATTAAATTTTGATATTTTACCATATAATAGAACATTGTCACCAACTTTTAAATAATTTTTAATATATGGTTGATTAAACCATACGCCGGTAATATATCCAGTTTCGTTTTCAAAAACGACTTCGTTCATAGTTTTACCTGTTCTTGTTTTCTTTGACGGATATACAATCGACACACTGGCAACAATTGTTGCAATATCATCTTCTTTTAGCATATTTATAGGCTTTATATTCGTTCTATCCTCATAATCCCTTGGAAAATAAAAAAGAGCATCTTTAATTGTGTTTATTCCAAGGCTTTTTAAACTACTTGCAATTTTAGGTCCAACACCCTTTAGATATTGGATGTCCATACAAACACCTCTCATTTTATTCTTATCATTCACAAATTCATTAAATTTAATTTAAATTATTTTCTCTTCATCTTATATTATAACCCCATGAATGGATTGCTAATCGGTATCTCTCATGACCCATAATAACTCTTGGAACAAGAGAAAATAGCCGTGAAATCCTTCATGGGGCTAATCTGATTAAAAATATTAATTAACAATAAAAATCTAATGCATTTTCAACAACCAATCATTCTGCTGAAATTATATAATAATATATTGGCTGTCCACCGTAATTTAAGCTAAAATCAATATCAGGATATTTTTCTTCAAAGTAATATTGTATTTCTTGCGCATCTTCTTCCTTTAAATCATTGCCGTAGAATATTGAAACAAGCTCAGTATCATCGTCGAGCATAGCATCTATTAATTGTTTTGTTGTTTCATTTATATCTTTCCCTGCATTTATTAATTTTCCATTGAAAATCCCTATAATATTTCCTTCTTTTACTTCTACATCGTTCATAACAGTGTCTCTTACAGCAAATGTTACTTGACCTGTTTTTACCCTTAACATTGCTTTTGCCATTTCCTCTTCATTTTCTTTTGCATTTGCTTCTGGATTAAAGTTGAGCATCGCAGTTATACCTTGAGGAATACTTTTTGTTGGTATTACAATAACATTCTTATTGCTTAAATCTTTTGCCTGCTCAGCTGCTAAAATTATATTCTTGTTATTTGGATATATAAAAATATTTTTAGCATTAATTTTATTAATTGAATTCAATATATCCTGTGTGCTTGGATTCATAGTTTGCCCGCCTTCAATTATCTCATCAACGCCCAATTCTTCAAATATTTGCTTAAATCCTTCTCCAAAGCTTATAGCCACAAATCCATATTCTTTTTCTTCATTGTCCTCTTTATCTTTTTCTATATCTACGTCCTCTTCAACTATGCTTCGATGTTGTTCTTTCATATTATCGATTTTTATCTTTATTAGTTCTCCAATTTTCAATCCTTCCTCAAGAACGATTCCAGGGTTATTAGTATGAATATGAACCTTTATTAATTCTTCAGTTCCAACAGAAACTATTGAATCACCGTATTTCGTGATAATATCTCTAAATTTATCAGGGTCTCCATTTTTAGTTTTAATAAAGAATTCTGTGCAATATGCAAATTTTATTTCTGAAGTATCAATCTCATCATACTTAATTTCTTTTACCTTTTCAATATTTAGGCTTTCTTTTGTATTTACCTCGCCAATTAACATTTTATAGTAACCATAATAAATCAAAGCTAATCCTTTTCCACCAGCATCAACAACACCTGCTTGTTTTAATACAGGTAGCATTTCAGGGGTTTTATTTAATGATATATTAGAATGCTCATAAATCCTTTTCATGAACACTTCAAAGTCATTTTCCTTTTTTGCAATTTCAATGGCTTTGTCTGCAGTTTCTCTTGCTACTGTGAGAATTGTCCCTTCAGTAGGCTTCATTACCGCTTTATAAGCTGTTGTAACGCCTTCCTTTAGAGCCATTGCAAAATCATTTGTGCTTATTTTTTCTTTATCCTTTAAATATTTAGCAAAGCCTCTTAATAGCTGTGAAAGTATAACACCTGAGTTTCCTCTTGCACCCATAAGCGAACCCATAGCTATAGCATCACATACATTTCTTACTGTAATATTTTTTATTTTCTCTAGTTCGCTTACAGCTGATAGTATTGTAGCCGACATATTAGTTCCTGTATCGCCATCTGGAACTGGAAAAACGTTTAATGAATTAACCAATTCCTTATTTTTTTCAAGCTCGTATGCTCCGTTAATAAATAAATCTTTAAGTAATTGTCCATCAATGTATGATTGTTTCAATGTTTAAACCTCCCTGCTTCAAACTCTTATGTCCTGGACATAAACATTTACTTTTGAAACTTTTATACCTGTAAAGTTCTCAATAGCGTATTTAACTTTTTGTTTGATGTTTTCAGCGATAACAGGTATCTTGGTTCCATATTCAACGATGATAAACAAATCAACTATAATTTCATCATTGCTAACAGAAACTTTAACACCTTTATTTAATTGTTCTTTTTTTAATAATTCCCAGATGCCATCAGTAGCTCTTTTTGATGCCATTCCAACTACTCCATAGCATTCAGTAGTTGCAGCGCCAGCAAGTTTCGCCAATAATTCATCCGTGAACTCAATATAGCCATACTCGTTATAAACTTTTACAGACATATCTAAACCTCCCGTATAATAAATTAGGGAATAATCAACCCACTATGTAGATATTAATCCTATTTTATCTTTATTCTATAATTTTATATTAAATGAAAAGATTCTTCAAGATAAAATATTTTTTGCTGTAAAGGAAAAATACTTTACAAATTAGCAAATGCATTATATAATAATTAATGTGATTTTTATGTGATTATTGCATTAGTTCCTAATATCTGTTAAAATATATATGTTTATAATTAGGTATTATTGTTTCTAGTTAAGGAGGTGCCACGATGTCAAGAAAATGCGAAATATGCAACAAGGGTCTTGTTTTTGGAATTCAATATAGCCATTCACATCGCAAAACAAACAGAAGTTGGGCTCCAAATTTAAAGAAGGTTAAAGTTATATTAAACGGAACTCCAAAAAGAGTTTATGTTTGCACAAGATGCCTTCGTTCAGGAAAAGTTCAAAGAGCATTATAATTATGCATAAAAAAAATGTGCCAAAAGCACATTTTTTTTATAAGTTTTTCCAAATATACCATACTGAAATAAAAATGCAAATAGAAGCTATTAGCACCCAAAACCAGAAAGGAAGTATTATTGTAATAATCATACCTAATCCAATGCCAAGCAATATTATTAAAATCACATCAAAAACACTAATTTTGAATTTATTATGCCCCATTAAATCACCAAAAAAACTATTTGTAACTATATTATGCATTTAACGCTCATTTGACACAATTTTATTTTGCTTAAATACTAACACTTCTCCTTTTTTAATTTTTATTTCACACCTATTTTCTACCATTATATTAGAAATTCCTAAAGGTTTTCCAAATTCTATCGTAGAATTTTCTAGTCCATATTTAAGACCTTTTGTTGATAGTCCTTTTGCGTCATTAAAAATTGGTATTATAGAAATCAAATCCCCTTTGCTCCCTATTAATTCAATTTCATTGCTTACTAGATAAATATTAAATTCATCTGTAACAAAATACCCCTTTGCTCCTTTAGTATTAATATAATGCAAAATGTTTAGATTTGCTAAAGTATGGTCTATCCTTCCACCAACTCCCCCTATTATGCAAATCACGCTGCATCCCATTTCAATTGCCTTGTTTATACAAAGTTCAGTATCTGTAAAATCCTTTTCCTGAGGATATTGAATAATATTTATTCCCTTGTTTTGAAATTCAGATAAAACATCCATATTAATTGAATCAAAGTCACCAATCAAAAAATCAGGGACTAATCCAATTTCATAAACATAATTAGCCCCTCCATCGGCACAAAATATATAGTCTGTATTCTTTAATTCATTTTTAATTAACTGTAAATTATCTAGTTTACCATAATTAAAAACAACAGCCTTTTTCATATTTCTCACCAAATCTTTTAAATCTATCTATTGTGTCCTTTATATTCTCACTTTCAAAAATTGCTGACCCTGCTACTATTACATTTGCCCCAGCCTTAATTACATCGTCGACATTGTTTAAATTAATTCCACCGTCAACTTCAATATCAATGCTCAACCTCTCAGCATCAATTTTTTTCTTTATTTCATTTATTTTTTTAATCGAAGAATCAATAAATTTTTGCCCACCAAATCCTGGATTAACACTCATGATTAAAATCATATCAATATCATCTAAAACATAATCTAAAACATTTAAATGGGTAGCAGGATTAATTGCAACACCTGCTTTTTTCCCGAAACTTTTAATTAAGTTTATCGTCCTATTTAAATGTATACAAGCTTCTGCATGAACCGTTATTATATCTGAACCTGCTTTAGCAAACTGTTCGATATATTTATCAGGGTCTTCTATCATCAAATGAACATCAAATACCAAATTGCTTAATTTTCTTAGTGATTTAACTACTAATGGACCAATAGTTATATTGGGAACAAAATGGCCATCCATAACGTCAATATGAACATAATCTGCGCCATATTTTTCAATCAATTTTACTTCTTCACCAAGCTTGCTAAAATCAGCTGACAAAATTGAAGGAGCTAATTTCATCATTTGCTAATCCTCCTGTTGTTTTTTATTTCGAGCAAAAATAATTTATAATTATCATATCTTCTCCTGCTCAACAAACCATTTTCTACACTTTCAATAATAGCACACCCTTTTTCATTCAAGTGCAGACATGAAGAAAATTTACACCGACCTAAATATTCCTTGAATTCCCTAAAATAATGCATCAATTCAAATTCATCGATATGAGATAAATCCAGCATGGAAAATCCAGGAGTATCAACTATATAGGAATCGTGCTCCAGATTGATTAATTGAGCATGTCGTGTAGTATGTTTTCCTCTTGATATTTTTGAACTAATTTCTCCAGTTTCCATTTTAACTTTATCCTGTAATACATTAAACAATGTTGATTTTCCAACGCCAGATGGTCCTGCAAAAACTGTTATTTTATCTCTCAATAGACCTTTCAACTCTTCTATTCCATTGTTATTTACTACATCTGTCTTTATCACTTTATAACCAGCATCAATATAAATCCTTGAAACTTCATTATATTCTTCTTCTGTTACAAGGTCTGATTTACTAAAACACAATATCGTATCTAATTTATTTTTTTCGATTTGAACCAAAATTCTATCTAAAAGCGTATAATTGATATAAGGTTCCTTTATGGAAAAAACTACAACCACCTGATCAACGTTTGAAACTGCAGGTCTTATCAATTGAGACCTTCTTTCTTTAATATCTATTATATACCCAGAATTATTATCAGTAACTTCTATTACAACTCTATCACCTACAAGTGGAGTTATATTTTTCTTTCTGAATTTTCCCCTTGCTCTACACTCAAATATATCTTTACTTTCAGTTTCGACATAATAAAATCCACCTATTCCTTTTATTATAATTCCTTCCTGCATACATTCCTCCCTCGTTATTGATTGTTTTATTGTCCTTGTTG
Source organism: Caloramator mitchellensis (assembly GCF_001440545.1). NCBI lineage: Bacteria > Bacillati > Bacillota > Clostridia > Eubacteriales > Clostridiaceae > Caloramator > Caloramator mitchellensis. The sequence continues at coordinate 16,553 of NZ_LKHP01000005.1, read as the reverse complement.
AACATTATCATCTAGTTTATTAACAATAACATCGATCATACTTCCTTGTCTTACTTCTATATCTTCTGCTACTCCCTGCATTATTACATCTCCATCTTCGTAGTTTGGATCATATCCATATTTAATCATACCTAAATTCAGCCCAGCGGTTTTTAATGCATTCTTAGCCTGCTCAAGTGGCATACCAACTATATTAGGAACCTTAACAACTTTTATCTCTGGCCCATCACTAATTATTATATCCACTGAAGTTCCTTCTTTAACTTCCATATCAGTATTAGGAGATTGACTCATAATTATACCTTTTGGAACTGTATCGCTATATTGTTTTTCAATAGAGCCTATTTCCAACTTGTATTTTTTTAATATATTCTCAGCATAGCTTATATCAAATCCTTTAATTTCTGGAACCTTGACTGTTTTTGGTCCTGAACTTATTATTACTTTTACTATTGAATTTTCCTTAACAAGTGTTCCTTCCTCTGGAATAGAAGAAATAACTGTTCCTTCTGGAAAGTCACTGCTTTGTGTGGATTCTATTTCCATATTAAGTTTATTGCTTATAAGTAAGCTCCTGGCATTTTCTTCTGATAATCCAACTAATTTAGGAACAGAAACATCCCTCACTACAAAATATTTATTAAACGCAAAATAACTCGCTCCAAAAATCAATAGCAGTATAATAAGAGTCATTAAAACATTTATTGTTTTTCTTTTTCTTTTTTTCCTAATATCACTTTTATCTAATTCTTCATTTATAACATCAGATGATATTATTCTTGTTTTTTCAAATTCAACTCTTTTATCTATCAAAGCGTTATTAGGATTGATATTTGCCCTATTTATGTCCTCTATCAATTCCCTTGAAGTCTGATATCTTTTGGTCATATCCTTTTCCATTGATTTTATTACAATATCATTTACAGCTTGTGGAATTGATGGTTCCAACTTTATAGGTTCAACTACTTCGTCCTGTATGTGTTTCAACGCAATAGTTATAGGACTTTCAGCATCATAAGGTGGCTTCCCAGTTAACAGTTCATACATCACAACACCTAATGAATATATATCGGTCCTGTGGTCACTGAATCCTCCCCTGGCCTGTTCTGGCGAAAGATAATGGACAGACCCCATTACTTTTCCAGTATTAGTTACTGTATTCGTGGTTGAAGCTCTTGCTATCCCAAAATCTGCGACTTTTACAATATTATCTTCAGTAACTAAAATATTATGGGGCTTAATATCCCTGTGAACAACTCCATTTTTGTGAGCATGTTCAAGGGCAAGGGCTATCTGGTAAACAATCCTTAATGTTTCCTGATAGTTTAGTTTAATTCTCTCTTTAATATATTCCTTTAAAGTTCTACCATTAACAAACTCCATTACAATAAAGTTTAAACCATCATTTTCGCCAACATCATAAATGCTTACAATATTAGGATGGGATAAACTCGCAGCAGCCATGGATTCCCTTTTAAACTTGCTAACGAAATCTTCGTCAGAATTAAACTCTGGACGTAATATTTTAACAGCAACATATCTATTTAGTATCGAATCTTTAGCCTTATAAACTAAAGCCATACCTCCGTCTCCAATTTTGTCGAGCAGTATATATCTATTATTCAATATCTTGCCGCTCAATTCGTTCATCTCCCATCCTCCTTCCTTGCAATAACCACTGAAATGTTGTCAAATCCTCCGCGTGAATTAGCTAAATCAATCAAATCCTCTACTGCGTCTTCTTTTTTCTCTGTTACTATTTGGTATATTTCTTCCTTAGTTAGGTATGAAGTCAATCCATCGGAACAGATAAGTATGATGTCATTAGGATTAATATCTATAAAGAATGTATCAACAATAACGTTTTCTTCTACTCCAACTGCTCTGGTTATCAGGTTTTTCTGAGGGTGATTTTCTGCTTCAGTTTCTGTTATAGTTCCATTTTTAACAAGTTGTTGAACATACGAATGGTCCTCAGTTAATTTAGTTATCCCTATTTCATTGATTAAATATGCTCGGCTGTCACCTACATGTCCTACATAAGCCCTATCCTTTATAAGAAGACAACAGGTCAGCGTCGTTCCCATTCCCTTTAAATTCTGTAGTTTTTGGGACTTTTCAAATACTTTTTTGTTTGCTAAAACCATAGCATCTCTAATCAATTCTTCTTTATCTTCATAATTATAAAAGTTATTAAAAACAAATTCTCTGACTGTTGTTGCTGCAATACTGCTTGCTACTTCACCAGCATTATGCCCTCCCATCCCATCTGCTACAGCGATAAAAGAATAATTGTTCGAAATTAGAGTAATTACATAATCTTCGTTTAATTCTCTTGATTTCCCAATATCGGTTTTACATTTAATATACACAAAACCACCTCACATATGCCTTCTTCTTAGCTGTCCACAAGCCGCATCAATATCAGAACCTAATTCTCTTCTTATAGTAGCATTTATACCTGAAGAAGTAAGCACATCTTTAAATTGTTCGATTCTAAATTTATTTGGTTTTTCATATTCTCTTTCCATAATTGGATTTATAGGTATTAGGTTAACATGACACAAAATTCCATCAAGCCTTCGAGCTAATTCATAGGCATTTTCAACGCTATCGTTTATTCCTTGCATCAGAGCATATTCAAAAGTAATCCTTCTATTTGTCATTTCGGTATAATATCTGCAAGCATCCAACAATTCGTCTAAACCATATTTTTTAGCAACAGGCATTATATTCTTACGAATATCATCGTTAGGTGCATGAAGTGAAATTGCTAAAGTGATTTGAAGCTTTAATTCTGCCAATCTTTTAATTTCAGGAACTAATCCGCACGTTGATAATGTTATATGCCTCATTCCTATATTGATTCCATTAGGGTCATTTACTATATTTAAAAATTTAATTACATTTTCAAAATTATCAAGTGGTTCTCCAGTTCCCATAAGAACTATGTTATTAATTTTAATATTTTGGTCCTTCATTATTGTGAGTATTTGTCCAAGCATTTCTCCCGCTGTCAAATTTCTAACCTTACCACCGATTGTAGAAGCACAGAAGCTACATCCCATACTACAGCCAGCCTGAGTCGATAAACAAATAGAATTGCCATACTCATATCGCATTAAAACGCATTCGATCAAGTTTCCATCTAATAATTTTAATAGATACTTCACAGTTCCATCTTTTGATGCAGCCTTTGTCTCAATAGACATGTTTTCAATATAAAAATATGTCTTTAAACGTTGCCTCAAATTTTTTGATAAATCTGTCATTTCATCAAAATCAGTAATCCCCGTATGTATCCATTTGAATATCTGTTTTGCTCTAAATTTTTTTTCATTTATTCCTTCTAAAAAATTTTCAAGTTCTAAAATTGAAAAATCTCTTATTTCATTCATTATATCTCACCATTTCCTTTTTAATTTTGCAATAAAAAATCCATCAGTATCAAATTCATTAGGAAACAGTCTGATCATACCTGTATTATAAACACAACTTTTCATCTTCTCAGGGACAGAATTTGTTATATCGCATAATTCAAAATTACTGTTTCTACTCAAAAAGCTATTTATTATATCTTCATTTTCCTCTTTTGAAATTGTGCATGTGCTGTATGTCATCTCTCCACCTATTCTTAGATATCTAGAAGCATTTTCAAGCAAAATTTGTTGTATTTTCGTCAATTCCAATATATCGCTCAAATTTATATTCCACCTAATTTCTGGTTTTTTTCTAATAAGACCTAATCCTGAACAAGGAGCATCTAACAATATTTTATCGAATTTTTCAATATATTCTTCATTAAAAATAGATGCATCCTTTAATAAAGGCTCAATTATGTTGATGCCCAACCTTTTGGCATTCTCGTTTATGAGTTGCAATTTATGTTCATAAATATCAAATGCATAAATTTTACCCTTATTTTTCATAAACTGCGCCAAGTGAGTAGTTTTACCTCCTGGCGCAGCACACATATCAAGTATTGTTTCACCGGACCTCGGATTTAAAATATGTGCAACAAGCATTGAACTAATATCCTGAATAAAGAATAGACCTTTATTAAATTCTTCAAGCTTATCGAGCTGGAACACTTCATTGATAATTAGAGCATCGTCTAATATACCATATTTTACGTCTATTCCCCTGTTATTTAGTTTTTCAACCAGTTCATCCCTTGTGCACTTTAATGTGTTTACTCTAATCGTCAAATTTGGTGAACCATTGTTCGCTGCCATAAGGTCCTTTAAAAAATCACCATTGAATTGTTTCATAAAGTGTTTTATAAACCACTCGGGATGAGAATATTCTATCGACAATTTTGTTATTTCATCTTTCACTTCTATCTTATCAAATACTTCTTTATTTCTTAGAACGCTTCTTAATACACCGTTGACAAAGCCTGATAACTTTTTATCTTTGAGCTTTGACAATTCAACGGATTCATTGACTGCAGCAAAATGTGGAACCTTATCAAGAAAAAATATTTGATAGATAGCAATTCTAATTGAATTTAATGCCCAAATGTCTATTTTGTTTAAAGGTATTTTTGAAAATTTTTGTATTAAATAGTCTATTTTAAGTTTCCATCTAATTGTCCCATAAACAATCTCAGTTGCAAAGGCTCTATCTATTGGTTGCAAATCATATTTTTTAAAATATAGATTAAGCTTAATATTTGAATAGGCTTTTTTCTCGTCAATATCACAAAGAACCTTTACAGCAATATATCTTGCTTTATCCTTCATTTTAGCCTCCTAATCTCTATCCCTTGAAATGAGTAGAAGTCTTAACAATTGTGAAACAGCCATTAACGTTGCTGCAACATAGGTTAAAGCTGCTGCACTCAAAACTTTTTTAGCTCCCCTAATTTCATCTTCATATAAAACTCCATTGGACTCTAATTCTAATAATGCCCTTGAACTTGCGTTATATTCAACTGGTAATGTGATGATTTGGAATAATACTACAGATGAAAAAAGCAATATACCAAGTCTAACAAGACCAAATGCTCCGAGGAAAAATCCCATTAAAATTAATACCCATGAAACATTTGAACCTATATTAGCTACTGGCACCAAGGAGTTTCTTAACATTAAAGGAGCATACGCCTTTGAATGTTGAATTGCGTGGCCTGCCTCATGAGCTGCTACACCTATTGAAGCAATTGAATTGCTATAATAGACGTCTTCACTAAGTCTTAGAACCCTCTGTGTAGGGTCATAATGGTCAGTTAGCCTTCCTCTAATAGCAACTACAGGAACATCATACAGTCCGTTTCTATCAAGTATCAAACGTGCGGCCTCTGCTCCCGTTAATCCTCTCATAGCTCGGACCTTAAAATATTTTGCGAAGGTAGATTGTATTTTCCCCTGCGCATAGAAGGATAATATAAGCGCTGGTATTAATAATATAAAAGTTGGATCATAACCAAAATACATAACCACTCCCCCAATCACTTTAATATTTTGCCTTTTTCTAATTTATGGCCATTCAAATATGAAGCAACATCCATTTTCTTTCCTCCAACCTCCTGAAGTTCAAGTATCTCTATGGAACCTTCTTTGCAAGCAACCTCAATACCATTCTTTGTTATTTCGATTATTTCACCAGGTTTACCACAAACCGCATTATTTTTCTTTCTAGACTTCCATATCTTTATCATCTGATCCTCATAATAGGAGTAGGCCCCTGGCCATGGAATCAACCCTCTTATTAAATTGTGTATTTCTTCAAAATTCCTATCCCAATTAATATGCCCCATTTCTTTGCTAAGCATTGGTGCATAACTTGAAAATTTATCATCCTGCTTTTCAGGAATGATTATACCCTTTTCTAGCCCTTCTAATGTTTCTATAAGTAAATCAGCCCCAATAAGCATCAGATTGTCATGTAATTCTCCAGCCGTTTGGTTTTCTAAAATCTCCACCTCTTTTTTTAATAACATATCACCGGTATCTAAACCTACATCCATCAGCATTGTAGTTATACCTGTTTTTGATTCTCCATTTATTATAGCCCAATTAATTGGAGCTGCTCCCCTTAGCTTAGGAAGCAATGAGGCATGCACATTTATACTACCTAATCTAGGAGCCTCAAGAATCGATTTTGGTAGAATCTGACCGTAAGCCACAACCACTATTGCATCTGCATTAAGTTCTTTTATTAAATTTTCAACTTCTGAGTTGTTTTTTAAACGTTCTGGCTGATAAACTTTAATATTTTTTTTAATAGCAAATTCTTTCACCGGAGTAAATTGCATTTTTTGTCCCCTGCCCTTTGGTTTATCCGGTTGAGTAAAAACTGCAATAACTTCATGTTTTTCTGTAAGTTTTTCCAATGTAGGGACAGCAAATTCTGGAGTTCCCATAAATATTATCTTCATTCAACCACCTCTGCGTCTTCTGCTTTATCTACATACAGGACTCCATTTAAATGGTCTATTTCATGACAAAGAGCCCTGGCAAAAAAATCCTCAGCGTCTATTATAATATCCTGTCCCATTTCATTTAAAGCCTTTACTTTTACTCTTTTAGGCCTTTTAACAACTCCACTTCTATTAGGAATTGACAAGCAACCCTCTTCGTCAATTTGCTCTCCCTCTTCATGTATTATTTCTGGGTTGATAAGTTTATAAACTCCTTCTCCTACATCCACTACTATAGCTCTTTTAAGAATTCCGACCTGAGGTGCTGCAAGTCCAACCCCATTTGCATGATACATCGTTTCAACCATATCATCAAGCAAAGTTAAAAGCCTTGCATCAATTTTTTCTACGGGTTTACTTACCTTTCTTAAAACGTCATCTCCAATTGTTCTAATTTTTCTTATTGCCATAATTATCCTCCTCTATAACATATTAACAGGATTTATATCCATCGAAAAAGCAATGGGCTTATTCTTCAAAATATAATTAAACAATTCATATATTTTATTATAATACAATTTGACATCACCTTTAAATATAATATTCCACCTAAATGTATTTTTAATTTTAGATATATGACATGGTGAAGGACCTAATATTAATAATTCATTTTTGTAATCTCTATCTAATATGTTCTTTATTTCATGAGAAAATTTAATCAATTCGTTTTCATTTGATGAAGTCAATAATACATATAGTATATCTGTATATGGCGGATTATTCATCATCCTTCTCATCTGTATCTCATAGTTATAAAAACTTATAAAATCGTGTTCTTTTGCAAAGTTTAAAATAGGATTATCCGGCTCATATGTTTGTATAATAACCTTTCCAATTTTTTCTCCTCTTCCAGCCCTCCCAGAAACCTGTGAAATCAATTGAAAAGTCCTTTCGGCTGACCTGTAATCTGGCAAGTTCAAACTGGTATCGGCTGAAATTATACCAACTAGCGTTACATTTTTAAAGTCCATTCCCTTTGCTATCATCTGTGTTCCAATTAAAATATCAGCTTCTCCATTCTTAAACTGTTTATAAATATTTTCATGCGCACCTTTTTTTCTCGTGGTATCCATATCCATTCTTAATACTTTAGCCGCCGGGAATAAATTGTTTATCTCCTCCTCAATTTTTTCTGTTCCAGCACCAAAATACTTTATGTATTTGCTTCCGCACTTTGGACATGTATTTGGAACATTGTATTCTCTCCCACAATAATGGCAACTTAACCTATTGTTATAGTAATGATAAGTCAAAGTTACATCACAATCCCTACATTTAGCTACAAAGCCACATGAGCGACAAGAAACAAAGGTTGAGTATCCGCGTCTATTCATGAATAAAATAATTTGATTCTTCAATTCTAAATTGTTTCTTATTTCTTCAACAAGTTGCTGACTAAATATATTTCGATTGCCATTTTTTAGCTCTTCCCTCATATCGATTATATTTACTTCTGGCAATATAGAATTATTTGCCCTATTTAATATCTCGACTAAATTAAACTGACCATTCTTTGCTTTATAATAACTCTCAATTGATGGCGTCGCCGAACCTAAAACTAATATCCCATCCATCTGACTTATTCTAAATTCAGCAACATCCTTAGCATCATATTTAGGAGTAATTTCAGACTTGTAAGTATGCTCATGTTCTTCATCAATAATTATCAATTTTAAATTTCTAACCGGTGCAAATATCGCTGACCTTGCTCCAATAACAATATTTACTTCTCCTCTGTAAATTCTTCTCCATTCATCAAACCGTTCACCATCAGATAATCTACTATGAAGAACAGCTATTTTATCGCCTAATCTGCCTTTGAATCTTTCAACAGTCTGTGGAGTTAAAGATATCTCCGGAACCAAAACAATTGCACCATAACCTTCATTAATCATTCTCTCGATTAGTTCTAAATAAACTTCAGTTTTTCCCGAACCTGTAACCCCGTGAATTAATGTTACATTATTACCATTAGTATGACTTTCCAATATTACTTTTACGGCATTTGATTGTTCTTCATTTAATTCAACTTTTGAGTGGTAATAATTTCTATCAAAAGGATTTCTATATACCTCTACAGTTGATTCTCCAAGCAAACCCTTTTCAACTAAAGATTTTACTACAGCTTTTGTAACATTTGCTCTATCTATAATCTCCTTAATAGTAAAAGCTTTATCATCCTTTATAAGTTCCCTTAAAACAATACACTGTTTTTCTAATGTTTTATTTTTATTATTTATTACAAAATCCAAAGCTTTGTCTTTATTAATTAAAAAATAAACCTTTTCAGTTTTTGCCTTTATACCGTTTGAAATATTTTCCTTTACTTCTATAATTCCAAGTTTTTTTAATTTAAGCAGGGTCGAATTGTTTATTTTTTTGCCTATCCTGTTTTCTACTTTCTTAATTGATATAAAATTTTCTTCAATATGATTTAACAATTCGTATTTATTAGCTAAATCTTTATCTCTTTTAATTAGTTTTATCTGTGTATCTCTTTTCAGTATAGTTGTAGTTGGAATTACAAGTTTTAAAGCTTCGTATGTAGTGCATATATATTTGTTCTTTATATAATTTGCTAAATCCAACATTTCATCATTTATAATTATTTCATAATCTGCTATTTCATCTATATGCTTTAAATTAATGTTTTCATATGTTTCACTCTCGTCTAAAGAGAGCACAACTGCTTCTAATTTCTTGTTACCGTTTCCAAACGGAACAATGACTCTCATACCCCTTGAAATCAACTCTTCAAGTTCAACAGGGACAATATAATCATATATTTTATCCAATTCCTTAATATTAGTATTAATAGCAACAGAGGCAATTTTCATGTAAACCCTCCTAAAAGAATAAAAAGCGCCTTAGCGCTTAATCTTTAATTCTATAATATAATTTAGAATGATGTCTGCCAATTCCTGTTTTAACATATTAGGAAGCTGAATTACTTGTCCATCTCCTTTTATAATTTTAACAGTATTTGTATCGTAATTAAAACCTGCATTTTCCATTGTTACATCATTTGCAACTATCATATCAAGGTTCTTATTTTGTAGCTTGATGCTGGCGTTAGAGAGCAAATCATTAGTCTCTGCAGCAAAGCCAACTAACAATTGATTAGTTTTTAATTTGCCAATATCATATAATATATCTTTATTTTTAACAAGTTTAATTAAAAGGTCTTCATCGTTTTTCTTTATTTTAACATTGCTTATAGTCTCGGGCCTATAATCTGCCACAGCTGCAGCCTTAATTGCAATGTCAACATCTTTAAAATGCTCCATCACCGCATTATACATTTGTTCTGCAGTCTTAACAGGAACTACATTTACACAAACAGGAGGCTGCAAATTAGTCGGACCAGTTATAAGCGTAACCTCTGCTCCTCTATTTCTTGCAGCTCTAGCAATTGCATATCCCATCTTACCAGATGACCTGTTCGAAATGAACCTAACAGGGTCAATATCTTCAACGGTAGGCCCAGCAGTTATTAACACTTTTTTGCCCTTCAAATCCTTTTTCTTGCATAATAACATTTCAATATAATCTAATATTGTGTTAATATCATTAAGCTTGCCTTTTCCATTATAGCCGCAAGCTAATCTTCCTTCTACAGCATCTACAAAATAATACCCCATCTCCTTTAAGAAAGATATATTTCGTTGAACTATTTTATTTTCATACATATGAACATTCATCGCTGGAGCAAATAAAACTGGTGCCTTTGTTGCCATGATAGTAGTTGTTAACATATCGTCAGCTATTCCATTTGCAACCTTTCCAATAACATTTGCAGTTGCTGGAACGACTGCAAATACATCTGCCTTATCTGCAAGTGATACATGTTGAATTTCCCAGCTCTTGGGCTCAGCAAACATATCTACGATAACTTGGTTTTGGCTGAGAGACTGAAAACTTAACGGTGTTACAAATTTAGTAGCTGAATCAGTCATTATAACATGAACATCTATGTCTTTTTTCTTAAGTTTGCTGACAAGGTCTAACGCTTTATAAGCAGCTATTCCACCAGAAACTCCCAACACAACAGTTTTTGACATATTTCACCTCGATTACTTAATTCCAGCCTTAACTGTATGATATTTAATTTTTCCATTGTTAATTTCATTAACTGCAATTGTTACGGGTTGATTTGAATCAATTTTAACTAATGGTTCAGCACCACCTATCAACTGTCTTGCTCTTTTTGCTGTTACTACAACAAGAGAATATCTATTATCAATCTTTTCTAATAAAGATAGTATTGGTGGATTAATCATTGAACTTTCTTTAGCAAAATTCATTTACTTTCCCTCCTGCTCAAAATATCCAGTTTTTAACATTCTGTTGCACCTGCATTTTTCTGCAACAATTATGCTCTCAACCTTTCTGACAGCATCTTCAACTACATCGTTAACTACAGCATAATCATATTTAGACATATATTTGATTTCATCATATGCTGCACTAAATCTTTTATTGAAGGACTCTTCTGTCTCTGAACCCCTTTTTATAATTCTGTTTTTTAGTTCTTCCATAGAAGGTGGCAGTATAAAAATGAAAACACCTTCCGGATATCTTTCCTTAACCATTAGTGCACCCTGTATATCTATTTCTAATATAATATCATTTCCCTTGTTTATTTCCTCTTCCACATAGCTTCTTGGCGTTCCGTAATAATTTCCATAAACAGTAGCATATTCAAGAAAATCATTCTTTTCAATCATTTCAGCAAACTTTTCTTTATTTATAAAATAATAGTTCACTCCATCAATTTCGCCATCTCTTGGCATTCTCGTTGTGCAGGATACAGAAATTTTAATATCCTTGTTTTTCTCTAATAGTGCTTTACAAATCGTTCCCTTCCCCGCTCCTGAAGGTCCTGATATCACTATCAATAAACCTTTGTTTTGCATTTTATACTCCCTTTCATATCATTCTTCATCATTTTCATCTGAATCATCGATATCCTCTTCTACATCCCTTGTAGTTAATCTATGAGCAACAGTTTCAGGTTGAACTGCAGAAAGTATTATGTGGTCGCTATCAGTTATTATAACAGCTCTTGTCCTTCTGCCATATGTAGCATCTATCAACATACCTCTATCTCTTGCTTCTTGAATTATTCTTTTAATTGGTGCTGATTCAGGACTTACTATAGCAACTAATCTGTTAGCAGAAACTATGTTGCCAAAACCAATATTTATTAATTTTATAGCCATAAATAAACCTCCTAAATTATTCAATATTTTGAATCTGTTCTCTTATCTTTTCCAGTTCACTTTTGACATCGACCACAATATTTGTAATGAATAAATCATTTGATTTTGAACCGATTGTATTAATTTCTCTGTTCATTTCCTGAATTAAAAAGTCCAATTTCCTACCAACTGAATCTTTACTTTCTAAGGTAGACTTTAACTGATCAACGTGACTTTTTAATCTCACTATTTCTTCTGTAATGTTAACTTTATCAGCAAAAAAAGCAACTTCATTTAATAGTCTTGCTTGGTCAATCTCTACTTCCTTTAGAAATTCAGATACCCTATTTTTAATCTTTTCTCTGAATTCATCAACTACTAAAGGAGCCCTTTGTTCAATTTCAATAACTTTTGACAAAATCAATTCGCTTCTGTCTAATATATCTTTTTTTAATTTTAACCCTTCCCTATGTCTCATGTCAATAAAAACACTCAATGCCTTATCAAGCGCATGTTTTATTGTTCCCCAAACTTCTTCAATATCTTCTTCTCTTTTTTCAATTATTATTACATCCGGTGCCTTAGCCAATAAAGATAAACTAATCTCTTCACTCAAATTAAATTTATTTTTTAGCTGATTATAAACATTAAAATATACATTTGCAATCTGCTCATCTACAGTAACTTTTATATCCTCATCGCTAAACTTTTCCTGATTCAAAAAAACATCAATTTTGCCTCTTGAAACATTTGAAGAAATATATTTTCTTATATTATCCTCAAGCGCAGTCAAATGTCTTGGAAGCCTTATGTTGATATCTAAATATCTATTGTTAACCGACTTTAGCTCAATTGTAAATTTTCTTCCTAATTCCTCACATTCACCGCGTCCGTAACCAGTCATGCTCTTAATCATAAAATTCACCTACCATATAGTATATCATATAATACATTCCTACTAATTATACATAATAATATGTCATTTTTTCAAGCTGAATTTACATTATATTGTGAACAAAGGACTTAATCCAATTGTAATTATTAATAAATTATATCTGAATAAGTATGTCATTTAAAGATTTGGCCATTTTTATCATTGCTTCTTCCAATGTTTTTAAATCCTTCGTAAGCGAAATTCTACAGTAGCCTTCTCCAATATTTCCAAAGGCATCACCGGGCGTTAACAAAACATTTGAAGCACTCAATAAAAATTTACAAAATTCTTCACTCTTATAACCATCAGGAATTTTAAACCAAACATAGAAAGTTCCATTGCTATTGTAAATATTAATACCAATATTGCTCAGATAATATTCTACCAATTTCCTTCGTTCAAGATAGATTTTGTTAATATATTCAATGTATTTATCACCATTGTTTAGAGCTTCAGCAGCAGCGTATTGAACTGGTATAAATACCCCTGAATCAAAATTATTTTTTATCAGCATAAGTTTCTTTATTATTTCCCTATTCCCAACTATATAACCAATTCTCCAACCAGCCATGTTATAGGTCTTTGATAAGCTGCCAACTTCTACAGCAATGTCCTTCGCACCATCTACTTGCAAAATGCTGATACTATACTTTTCATCATTAACAATGTTAATATAAGCTGAATCATTGATGATTGCAATATCATTTCTCTTACCAAATTTTATTACGTCCTTCAAAAAACTATAATTTGCTACCGCACCGGTTGGATTGTTGGGATAATTAATAATCAGCATTTTAGCTCTTCTTGCTACTTCCGGATATATAGAATAAATATTGGGCAGGTAATCATTTTGTTGACTTAAGTTCATGCAATATGGCATGCAACCACAGATTTGAGCACAGGATAAATAAACAGGATATCCCGGGTTTGGAATCAAAACGTAATCCGATGGGTCTGTTAATGCTAAAAATAAATGCGCAATTCCTTCCTTTGAACCTATAAGCACCCCAACTTCATCTCTATAATCAAGCTCAACATCGAATTTTCTCCTATAATAATTTGCAACTGCCCTCTTAAATTCAATAATTCCCGAATAGGGAGGATATTTATTATATCCTTCACAACTCAATCTATTGATAAATTCATCTTTTATGAAATCAGGTGTGGGCAAATCCGGGTCGCCGATGCTCAAGTCATAAATTCTAGCACCTTTATCAATCAAATTATTTTTCGTCTCCTCAAGACTCGAAAAAATATAGTCCTGAATTTTTACCAATCTATTAGTAATCTTCATAATAACCCCTCCAGGAATTAATAATATTATATAATATTCCTGGCTAGTTTTTTTGTTACAACAATATTTTACCTTCACATATAAATTCCGCAGGCCCTTCCATAAAAACTTTATCGTTTAAATATTCTATTAATAATTTACCTCCAAAAAGTTCTACTTCAACTTTGTTTTCTGTCTTATTTAATAAATACGAACAAACAACTGATGCGCAGGAGCCTGTTCCGCATGCTAAAGTTAAACCAGCCCCTCTTTCCCACGTTTTTACCTTTATCTTATCCCTGCTTACGACCTCTACAAAATTTACATTTGTTTTATGTGGATAAATTGCCATGTTTTCAATTTGTGGTCCAAATTTAATTATTTCTTTCTCATCAAGCTCATCAACATATACAACCGTATGTGGAACTCCCATCAGAATTGTAGAGGCATCAAATTCACGTTCTTCAATTTTTATTTTATAATTCAAATTGTTTTCTTTTGATTTATAAATAATATTAATATCATCTATCTTAGGTGTTCCCATATCTATTTTAATTGCTTTTACCACATCATCTTTAACATTTAGCTCTGCCACCATTACCCCCGCCAACGTTTCTATTTTGATTATATCTTTTTTAACTATATTTTTTTCAAATATATATTTTGAAAAACACCTTATTCCATTTCCGCACATTTCAGCTATGCTTCCATCGCTGTTTATTATATTCATTCTTATATCTGCAATATCTGATTTTTCAACCACTAATATTCCATCAGCTCCTACTCCAAAATGCCTATCGCAAACTTTAACAGCTAAACTGGAGTAGTCAATATTGTCTAAATTAAGATTTTCAATTACTATAAAATCATTTCCTAAACCGTGCATCTTAGCAAAATTCATAACAAGCCTCCTATCTTTTATTAATATATATTAAATGATATAATGTAATCTAGATTCATAAAAGGGGGAATATATATGCCTTTTGACGGAATATTTACTTGTGCCATAGTTAATCAATTGACAAATTTAATAGGTGCTAAAATAGATAAAATTCATCAGCCTAACAAAGATGATATACTTATTAATATAAAAAAGGAAAAGAATAGTTTCAAACTATTGTTATCATCCAATCCATCTTCGCCAAGAATTCAAATTACAAATATTAGCAGAGAAAATCCTGATGTCGCACCTAACTTTGTCATGGTTTTGAGAAAACATATACTTAATTCTCGAATAGTGCAAATAAAACAGCTCAATTTCGACCGTTTAGTTGAAATTAAACTTGAAAGTAAAAACGAACTTGGCTACTCATCCTTTTATCATTTAATTATAGAGATTATGGGCAAGCATAGCAACATAATTTTGTTAAATGATAAAAATGTAATTGTTGATGCTATAAAACACCTTAGCAGCGATATGAATAGATATAGGCTTGTTTTGGCAGGTTTGGAATATGTTTCTCCGCCTGTCAAGAATAAAGTTAATCCTTTAGAAATTTCCGTTGAAGAATTTGATAATATGTTAAAAGAAAATAAGGATAAAAAGATTATAAATTTATTTTCTGAAAATTTTTTAGGTCTCAGCAAATTATTTATAAAACAAGTTAGCTTGGAATTAGAAGAATTGTCGTCTGGTGAATTAGATGAAAAACAACAAATGATATTAAAAAACAGATTTTTTTATTATATTTCAAAAATAAAGAGCAATGATTTTAAATATATATTATATTATGAAAACAACAAACCGTTTGATTTTTATATATTCGATATAGATGCTTACAAAGAAAATAAAATTGAATATTTAACAAATCCATCAGAACTTTTGGATAAATACTACAGCAACAAGGATTTTTCAGATGCTGTTAAGCAAAAATACAGCGACCTTGTAAAAATAGTAAAAAATCTGCTGGAAAGGACAAATAAAAGAATTGAATTAGCTTATAACAAAATTGATGAATGTAGGGATTATGAAAAGTATAAAATTTATGCAGATATATTAATGGCTAATCAAATAAACATACTACCCAATTTAAAAACAGTGGAATTACAAAACTTTTACGATAAAAATCTATCAATAATTCAGATACCTCTTGAAGAGAATTTAAATGCTGTTGAAAATGCTCAGAGATATTATAAAAAATACACCAAAGAAAAGGGAACACTTGAAATAGTTACAAAACAGCTTGAGGAATTGATAAACGAAAAGAATTATTTAGAGGGCATATTGTATAATATAGAAGGCGCAACTGATTTTGAAACTCTTGAAGAAATTAAAATTGAGCTAATTTCATCAGGTTATTTAAAGAATAAAAAGAAAAAAACAAAGGAAAAGGAGTCAAAATCCAGTCCGCATCATTTTGTTTCGACCGATGGTTATGACATATACGTAGGAAAAAACAACTTTCAAAATGATTATTTAACTTTGAAATTTGCAAAAGAGGATGACATTTGGATGCATACAAAAAATATTCCTGGCTCCCATGTTATAATTAAATCCAAAGCAGGCTTTGTAAGCGATACTGCATTGCTTGAGGGGGCACTGCTTGCTGCTCATTTTAGCAAAGCTAAAGGTTCAACTAATGTTCCTGTAGATTATACTAACCGCAAAAATGTTAAAAAACCGTCTGGTGCAAAACCCGGAATGGTTATCTATTTAACCAATAAAACTATTTATGTAACTCCAGATGAGGATAAGATTAATAAAATAAAAGTAATAGGTAG